>JAUIKP010000443.1 GCA_030430725.1 Nitrospiria bacterium | reverse complement strand
CCCCGGCGATTTAATCCCTGCGTGAAAGAGCTGACCGTCGAGCGTTTTCTGCTCATCCATTCCACGAGTGTGTTTTTGTGATTCCTTTCAGGATCACGCCATCTGTCGACGAAAAAGGTTTCTAAGCTTCCTGTGAAATCGCTCCTCCGAGTTTTGTCGTATCTGGCCCCCTACCGGGGGCTCGTGTGCCTTACCTTCTTCTTTGCCGCGGGCACGACGGCACTGGAACTGCTCCCTCCCTGGCTCATCAAGGTCGTGATTGATGACGTTATCCCGGGAAAAAATATGGATGCATTGACCTGGGTGCTCGTCGGATTACTCCTGGCCTATGGACTGAAAAATCTTTGTAATTCTCTCCGAATCCGCTTTAATAATACTCTTGAGCAACGGGTGGTGCATCGCCTCCGGCAACAGGTGTTTGCGGCCCTGCAACGGTTGTCGTTGACCTATTATGAAAACCGATCGACGGGTGAAATCATGTCCCGTGTGGTGAACGATACGGAACATGTGCAACGAATTTTTATTGACGGGCTTGAGGGCATGTTAACGGCCACGTTGACCCTGGTTGGCATTACCACGATTTTATTTATGCTGAACTGGAAAATGGCCGTTCTCGTATTGCTGCCGATTCCCATTTTGATCATTGGAGGGGTGGGGTTTACCCGCCGGGTCCATCGGTATTACCACGAAATCCGTCAGCAGGCGGCTGAACTCAACGGCTATCTGCAGGATGCCTTGTCAGGGGTTCGGGAAACCATGGGATTCAATCGACAACCCTACGAACAGACTCGTTTCCAGGACATGAGTGATCGCTACAGCCAGGCGAATTTAAAAGCAATGTATTTATGGTCGATTTATTCGCCGGGAATGATTTTCATCGGAAGCCTGGGAACCGTCTTGATTGTGTGGTATGGCGCGGGCGAGGTGGTGGCCGGTCGTCTTTCCACGGGGGAGTTGGTCATGTTTTTGTCCTACCTCGTGTTATTTTATACCCCGGTCAATCAAATACATTCCGTGAATCATTTGTTGCAGCATGCCCTGGCTGCCAGTGAACGGGTCTTCGACATTCTCGATGCTGAACCGGCTGTTCCCGACCATGGGCATCTTCGTCCGGCTCAACCCCGATTGTCGGGTAAAGTGGAATGGAAGGATATGGCATTTTCTTATCGAACGGGGAAGCCGGTCTATCACCATCTTTCCCTGCTGGTGGAGCCCGGAGAGCATGTTGCGTTAGTGGGGCCGAGCGGTGTGGGAAAAAGTACGCTCATGAAACTCCTCTTCCGGTATTACGATGTGGGGGAAGGTGCGATTGAGCTGGATGGATACGATATTCGTCATCTCCCGTTATCCTATCTTCGTGAACAAATCGGCTTTGTCCAGCAAGAGCCTTTTTTGTTTAATGGCACGGTGCGGGCCAATCTTGCGTATGGGGATTTGTCAGCCTCACACGATCGAATCGAGGCTGTGGCGCAGGCTGCGCAAGCGCATGAATTTATTCAAGCGCTTCCTGACGGGTATGACACCTGGATCGGGGAGCGGGGAGTAAAATTGTCGGTTGGACAAAAACAACGTATCGCCATTGCCCGGGTTTTACTCAAAGATCCACCGATTGTGGTCATGGATGAAGCCACGTCGAATATTGATACGGAAACGGAAGTCGACATTCGAATCGCCATGGATGAGCTTATGCGAGGGCGGACGACGTTTATCGTGGCCCATCGCCTGTCGACCCTGCAAGCCGTAGATCGGATTGTGGTCTTGGAATATGGACAGATTATTGAAGAAGGGGATCATGCGACCTTACTGGCGAGAGGGGGCTTGTATGCCGGTTTGTATGAAGCCCAATTTCATGTTTAACATGTACCGTACCCATCTGCCTTGCATATGCTTGTGGTTCTATGTCGAATGAGTGTAGGGGTGAGCTACCGAGCCGGTTATACCGGAAGAATTGTTGAATATTCCCCGTGTTTTGTTTTTTCATCACTAGATGAATGACAGAATCCGGAACGGATAACCATACCCCGGGGTTCAACGCTTGTCCTGAGTCGGGCCAAGGGAAGGCTTTCCCAATCCTGCCCAGGTCCTCTTGAACGGAACGTCGGCGCTGTTTCGGGCGGGTGGAGGGTACGGAGGAGGACGTGAGTTCGGCCTAATAGCAAGAACGCATCGTTGCAAGCACCTTCAAGGGTGCACAGGTGTTTTCAATACTCCCACGGGAGGAACGACATGACTGCGAAATGTCCGATGTGTGGCAAGGTAGAGCAATGGGAAGGAAATGTTTTTCGACCCTTTTGTTCCAAACGATGTCAATTGTTGGATTTGGAGGGATGGTTGACTGAGCGCTATCGTATTCCCGATGAGGAAGAAGATGGATTGGATAAGACGAATTCTGGGGCAAGACCGACATTTTCTGACTAGACTGTATATGGAGACCCGCAGATGCCAAAAGTGATCACGGCTAAACGTTATGATGACGACACGGAAAAAGCCCAGGAGTTTGTCCGAACCAATATCCTGCTTCCTGCCAGTTTGTTGGGGCTGATTTCGGTCGTCGTCGGAGTCATCGCCTTAGGCTTTCAATTCTGGGCAGGAACCTATGGATGGGAAACGTTTACCTACAGCTCGGCACTCATCATCGCCGGAGTACTTGTGGGAATCGTTCAAACGAAATACCAACAGTACCTTTTGCGGGAGTTTCCCGGACATTTTGCCAGTCGTATGAAAGCCTATAGCCAACGGTCGGTCCGTAAGGCCAAGAAGGCCATCACGGAACATGACATTGAGCATCGAGGTCGTGGATTGGTTCCGCTCTGGTATTTTCTAGGGATCGTGCTGTTTTTTGCTCTTTCCGGATTAGCCGTGGCCACGGGTTTTATGGAGCCGGTCGCCGCGTTTGCCCTGCCCTGGGCAGGTTATTTTTGGGCAAAGTTATTTTTTTGGAAAGGCGTGGTGTTGTTGCCGGCACGAAAAAAGAAATAAAGTCACTTTCGTTGTTGGGTCACGAATCCGCCCCGGCCGATTTGGGTTTGGAAGTTGAACGACTTTTGCCACGTGGTGATATGGATCCAGGTTTGGCCGTGAGAAGCGATTCAAGATGTTTGATCTGCTTCTGAAGAGCCCGGAATTCCTTGCGTAATTCCGGGAGTTGGTATTGGAGAACCTGTGACCGTCGCCAGATGCCATGCTCCACCGCCGGCCGACCACCCACAATCTGACCCGATTTCACATCATTGGTCACTCCGGAGCCAGCCGCAATTTTCACTTGATCACCAATGGTGACATGATCAACCAGACCAGCCTGGCCACCCACCATGACGTGGTGGCCTAATGTGGTACTGCCTGCAATCCCCACCTGTGCGACAAGAATACAATCTTCCCCGATGACCACGTTATGGGCGATCTGTACCTGGTTGTCGATTTTT
>JAUIKP010000442.1 GCA_030430725.1 Nitrospiria bacterium | reverse complement strand
AATCCGGACTCGGTAGTTAGTTCGTGGAAGAGATCGAAAGAGCACTGCTGCTGGCCTGCAAAAATCCGCCACGCTTTCCGACGATGATTCATGACGTGCGCTGCATCCGCGTACGGCGCTTTCCTTACTCAATCTTCTTCCGTATCCGAGACAATCGGCTCATCGTGTTACCGGTCTTTCAAGCCAGGCGTAATCCGATGGTCTGGCGTGAGCGGACGTAACCATACGTTCCAAACGACTTGCTAATTCTACGCAACTTAGTGCTATGTCGTATGTTCGGTGCCATCACTTCTTTATCTACTTCAATTTTCCTCCCTCTCTCTGACTGACGCCTACCGTTCCGCCTTACGGGCAGATGTTCTTGTCACCCGGCTGGCCTTGTCCGAGCCATTCGATATAGCTCAGGTTCGACTCCGAGGTCCGAATTGTTTCAGCAACCTCCTCTGGCCTTGTGATGTGGCCGAGCAGTGCAGCCGACCCCGGAGAAAAAGGCGCGCATTGTTTGAGCCCTTCGACATGCTTCAGGGTAAACTCTGCGGGCTTCCCGGACGCCTGCCGTTCGGCCCTATGGGCGGATGCTCTTATCGTTGGCGGGCCCTGTCTGAGCTTGGCGAGTTGGCCCGCCCTCTTCCCTGCATCCGCCCAATCCAATGAGGCCGAATGGGGCGTCAATGGTTTTGGCTACTTTTGCCGAAACAAAAGTGGCTCGGCTGCCGGGCCGAAACCCGGCAAAACTTCAATGGGGATTCCTCACCATTTGTTATCGAGGATCTATTTGGGAAGAAAATGGATACTCGCCCCTACCAAAAGCTACAGGGGAAAGCTCTACTACGGCGGGTATTGGAGGCGGAAATGGATGTATGCCCCTAGAATAAACTTCCAGGTAAGCTCGGCTTAGGATACATCAGACAGCAAGCTTTTCCTCAACTCTTCAATCTGCTTCATAATTTCCTTCGTGCACAATTGAAGGGATTCCTTTCTCGGACGAACCTCCTGTTGGAATTTCAGGGGTTTCCCATACTTAATCCTGGCCTTGCTCGGAACCAAGAGCGTTTTGAGCATCGACGTCACCGAATGGGGTCCGTCCCAGACAATAGACGCCGGGATCACAGGCGCACCTGATTTAATCGCTAAATACCCAACACCCAAATGCCCCGCGTCCAAACGATTCCGACCCAGGCCGCCTTCTGGAAAAAGGCCGATCACCTCCTGCTCTGCCAGGCCATCTAACATGGTTCGAATCGCACGGATATCCCGCTTGCCTCGTTGTACCGGAATACAACGAAATGCCCGAAACACCCAACTGATGTGCGACTTGGCATAGATCTCTTTTGCCATCAAAAATCGAATAGGACGACCTGCGGTGGCCAATAACACCAATGGATCCCCCATTGACGTATGGTCACAGACAATCAACGCCGGTCCGTCTATGGGAACCTGAGATGGCTCTATCACCCCCAAACCATACATGAGCCGACAAACCAGGAAGTTTAATCGATGCAGGACAGGATAGACGAAGCCTGATTGTGTCCCTGGAACCTTCAACGAGGAAAGGGAAAAGGGGGGATGAGCCGGAATAGAACGATGTCTCTCCATGCCATGATTTTTGAAAGTAGGCACAAGAGACCTGAGAGAAGCCTGACTGAGAATAACTTAGATGGTGGTTTTTTTAGCGTGAGATGGATTTTCTTTAGAGTCGGAATGATCCCCGGCTTCAGCAGATGGTTCTGACTCCTCAGAGGATTCGGTCTCCGCATCATCATCTCCCTCTTCTTCCGGCTCTTCAAACCAATTGACAAGCATGTCTTCCCACCAGGCCTCATTGACTTCCGAACCGGGGTCTTCTCCAAACAACCCTGTCACCTGGTCTTTGGTAAAACCCGGATCAATGACCGTGGGTTTAAACAAAGCCCGGTCAATCACCTCCTTGGTGGCAAAGCCGCCCACAATCCAAGAAGGCGGATCCGCCCGACGGGATTTGTAGGCTTGGAGCCCGACCTTCAGATAAAGAAAGGCTTTGCGTTGATCGTCCTCTTTCAACCCTGAGGGAGGGAGGCTTAACGTTTTTTCAATTTTCTTTTGCCACTCCCGTGCATTATACCGGGAAGTGATCAACTGGAGAACTTTCGCCCCATCCTCTTTTTCCAGTGGCATCCTGACTCCTTAGGGCCCTCGGGCCGCATTCTGACTTCATAACATAGATAGGTAATAGATAGACGCTTAAATGAGTTCTTGTCGTGTATTCCTCTAATGACCGGCAACCATCATCTTGCGAATTTTAACGGTAGGACTGGCCACCCGGCCGCGAAATTCCAAATCATTCCCGACCATTTCAATATCCTTCAGCATCTGTTGTAAATTCCCGGCAATGGTGACTTCTTCCACCGGATGGATCAGCTCTCCATTTTCAACCCAAAACCCCACGGCTCCCCTTGAATAGTCTCCCGTGACAAGGTTGACGCCAAAACCAATCAGATCCGTGACGTACAACCCTCGCTTCATTGACTTGAGAATTTCATCCGGTGAATATTCGCCCGGCGAGAGAAATAAATTCGTGGCGCCCACTGTCGGATTTTCGCCCACGGATCTTGATGCATTGCCCGTGGATGCCATACCCAACTTTCGTCCTGAATAGGTATCTAACAGATAACTGGACAGCACGCCTTTATCAATCACCAGGGTTTTCCTCGTGGGCAACCCTTCACCGTCAAAGGGTCGAGACCCCAGCCCTCCGGCTAACCGACCATCATCAACCACTGTCACCAAATCTGAAGCAATAGACTTTCCGAGTTGTCCCAAAAGAAACGAGGCCCCCTTATACAAGGAATACCCGGATACCGCTGAGGAAATATGCCCCAGGAGGCCTTTGGCCGTTTCCGGATCAAAGATGACGGGAACTTCTTGAGTCGCGATGGTTCGACTGCCTAGCCGCCTCACGGTTCGGCGAGCGGCCTCCTGTCCGATCGTTTCGGGACTATCTAATTCATGGAATTTCCGTTTCACAGAATACCAATAATCCCGCTGCATCCCGCCATTTTGGCCGTCCAACGCGATGGGTGACACGGAAAGTGAATAGGAAGAACTGGCGTACGATCCGACAAACCCATGGGAATTCGCTAACAAAATCGATCCATAACCGGCCGAACACTCAGCCCCTTCAGAATTCGTGATGCGGGCATCCGCGGAAAACGCCGATTGTTCGGTTCGTTTGGCCAGGTCTATTTCCTCATCAACGGCCAATTGCCGATCATCTTTCATATCCATGTCGGGAATTTCGACCATCATTTGATCCGGTGCTGGCAGGCCTGAAGTTTCATCTTCAACCACCGCTCTGGCCAAACTACACGTATCACTGACTAAACGGTCCAACGAGGCTTTGGAAAAATCCGAAGTAGAAGAACTGGCTGAACGCTTGCCAAAAAATACCCGAATCCCC
>JAUIKP010000441.1 GCA_030430725.1 Nitrospiria bacterium | reverse complement strand
TATGCCGATTATTTGCCGACTGACGGCCATGCTTCTCTGATTGAGCAAGTGCGGGACCTGGTAACGGAACATGTCCCGCAAGAGGAACGAGTCTGGCTGGATTCCTTGCGACACTCCTATATGGATGTGCTCGAGGTGCAAGGGCTGGATCAGGGGAATCAGGCTACTCTGACCCGCCTGCAATCGTTGGGAGACAACCAGGTATTTGATGTTCTCCCTCCCACGAGACCGGTGCCATACAAAGTTGGACAGATCCTGCTCACACGGCTCCTTCGGGGATTGACCGACATACGCCTCCCTGGTCCGCCACTCATCCTGTCCTCCAGCATGGGAAAAGCCGTCTTTGAATTGACCAATGAAATGCGACGGGAAATCGAGATCGGCACGGGCAATTTTGCCCTTTCAGAATGGGCGGAATTCGCCAAGAGCTTCGGGCATATGATCATGTGGAGTGTCGCCAAGGTGCGACGAGGAGCCTGGACGATCGTCGACTCACAGATTGACTATCGGAATACCCGAGGGGAAACATTTCTCTATGCCATCGCCCTGTATGAACACCATGACTTCCGTGCACTGGCTGACGGGCTTGGTGAGCTTGATCAATTCACCCCCTTGCACAAAAAGGCCGGCAAGCTGACGTCAACGATTTCACAAACCGACACCTTAACGTGGGTATGGCTTCCCCCACCGGACCTCTCAAGTGCCAGAGGATACCCCGTCGCCCGCCTCACCTTGACACCCACCCAATTATTTGTCGAAACCGATTCTTCGGACCGGCTGGATACCGTCAAACACCAACTTGCTGCAACCTTTGGCTTCTCACTGCACTTCCAGGGGGAAACGACTGCTCCCCCTCAACATAGGACTCCTGTAGTAGATCTTTTAGCAGACAGCTATGTCGCTCCCCCCACCATTGTCCCTAAAGAAGAAGAGCAACAGATCCTCGCGTCCTTGCTTGAAACCGTCTATTTGGAATGGGCGGAAAAGCCTTCGCCGCTTCTGAAAGGACAAAGCCCTCGGCATTTCTGCTCTGCCAAACAGGACACAAAAGAGGTTGCAGCCATCATTGATCAAATGGAACAACATGATCTGGGTCGGCAACGTACAGGCCAATCCGCTTATGATTACAACATTCTCCGCGGTCACATTGGCCTGTAGGGTACAAAGGAATCATGGCCACCGATTCTTTTGAGCCTTCTCCGCCAGGGCTCTTACACCGCCAGAATTTTTCTCATCTGATTCGCCTTCTCCAGAAGCTTGGCTATCGTATTCTTGGGCCGGTCCTCTCCAACGGTGCGATTCAATGGGGAGAAATTACGCAGGTAGAAGACCTCCCGATCGGATGGATGGATCAGCAACATCCAGGAAGCTATCGACTGGAACCAACCTCTAACCCCCGATATTTCAATATCGTTCACGGCCCACAATCTCTCAAGCCACTGGTGTTTACACCGCGAGAAACTCTGTTAGTCCTGGACCGCAACGGAAAAACATTTTGTGCCAAAGAAACCGTTCCTGAGATACCACGAACCGCCGTGCTGGGAGTACGAGCGTGCGATCTTACAGGACTCGGCATTCAAGATCGGATTTTCCTGAATGGTTCCTATCCTGATCCCTACTACCAACAACGACGGAACAATCTCCTGCTCATCGCCGTCAACTGCACGAGGGCGCTGGAGACGTGCTTTTGCGCATCAATGGGGACCGGACCAAAAGCCCAAGAGGGGTACGATCTCAGCCTGACCGAAGCCGATGAAGACTTTCTGATTCAAGCCGGAAGCCCTGCAGGGCTGGAAGTATTGGAACATCTTGCGTGTATTGCGGCGTCTGAAGCCCGGATTCAGCAGGACGATGAACGGATAGCCGCCTGCGCAGCCAGCCAGACGAGAACCCTTCCCCATGCTTCGTTACCCCATGGCTTATATGAGGCTCACGATCACCCCAGATGGGACGAGGTCGCCACACGATGCCTGGCCTGCACCAACTGTACGATGGTTTGCCCTACCTGTTTTTGTCATGGGGTAGAGGAAACCCCGTCCCTGGACCACCAACAATCGGAACATGCTCGAGTCTGGGATTCGTGTTTCACGTCGGATCACGGCTACATCCACGGGAAAAACTTCCGGCCCACCACCAAAGACCGCTACCGCATGTGGCTGACTCACAAATTAGGGTCATGGATCGACCAATTCGGCATATCGGGGTGCGTCGGTTGCGGGCGCTGCATCACCTGGTGTCCGGTGGGCATCGATCTCACCGAGGAATCTCACGCCCTTTGCCACCCACCCGAATGACGATTGGGGCATTGTCAAAACTGACGAGATTGCCGTTGCCCGATTACGCTTTCCAATTAATTCGTGACCGAACAAAATTCACTTGTCTTGATAGACCTCTCGCCTATGCCCCACTTTGACCACGATAACGACAAGCTCCTCGTCCCGGACCTCATAAATAATTCGATACACTCCCTGGCGAACTCGAAATCTTTCCTGTCCCGACAATTTCTCACTACCGACCGGTCTGGGGTTATCCGCTAAACCCTCGATCCGCTTGAGAAGACGAGAAACATCGTTGTGAGGGATGGAACGAAAATCTTCGGTGACCGACGTTTTGAATGTCAGCCTATAACTGGCCATGGGCTTTGAGATCATTCAGAAGTTCTTCATAACTGAGAGTAGGCTCCCCAGCCCGCTGCTGGAACGCAGCAAGATCTTCCTGGTCCTCTGCAAGCGCTGCTCGCACGGCATCATTAACGATGTCAGATACGGATCGGTGAGTATGCGCAGCCTTAAGTCTGAGTGCCGCGTGGAGATTCTCATCAAAGTAAACGGTCGACCGTTTAGAACCTGTACCCATGGAATTTCACCTCCTTATAATAGGAGCATTATAGCGCTTTAGCATCATAGCATCAAAACGTCTATCGAATAATTGATATTCTATTCCAAAAAATACCATGGCTTCAAAGCTTGAATATTGAAAAGGCCACCACCTGGTATCCGGTGGGCATCGATCTCACCGAGGAAGCCCACGCCCTCTGCCAGCCAACCGAATAAGCCAAACGGCAGTGAATCCTGCCAGAGGCCGGTCCAATCGACATCGCCCGGCTACTTGTGCGCGATGGGTTTTTCCGTAAACAGAAAGTCCTTCAAATGCTTCGAAAATGAAGGATCCTTGCGCCGAATCCATTCTAGCACCATCGAGGCATGTTCCTTCTCCTCGTCGCGATTGTGCGTAAGAATGGCTTTGAGGTCCGCGTCTTTGCACGCATTCGCGCGCTGATTGTACCAATCAACAGCCTCCAGTTCCTCCATCAACGAAACGATGGCTCGATGCATGTCACGCGTTTCATCGGACAATTCCTCAATGGGTTCGTGATAACCGACACTCGCCATATTCTTCTCCTATGTTGTGTGAAGTGAATGAATACTACGTGGGG
>JAUIKP010000440.1 GCA_030430725.1 Nitrospiria bacterium | reverse complement strand
CCCTGGAGATTCTTCAGTTCCCGCAAAGAGCGATCCGATCATCACACAAGAGGCTCCGGCCGCTAGGGCTTTGGTAAGATCTCCAGAATATTTAATGCCCCCATCAGCAATCACAGGTATTTGGTGCTCTTTGGCGATGTTGGCGCAATCCGAGACTGCGGTCAGTTGAGGGACTCCGGCTCCTGATACGATTCTGGTGGTGCAGATTGAGCCCGGCCCGACTCCAACCTTAATAGCATCTACTCCGGCCTTAATAAGATCCAGCGTGGCAGCAGAAGTAGCAACATTTCCTGCCATGAGTTCCAGGTCTGGATAGCGAGATTTAATGTCCTTGACTTTGTCCAGGACGCTTTGGGAGTGCCCATGGGCCGTATCGACAACAATCAAATCAATTCCAGCTTTGGTGAGCCGCTCCAGGCGTTCTTCCACATCGGGTCCGACCCCGACAGCCGCGCCAACGCGCAACCGTCCGTGCCCATCTTTACAGGCAGAGGGATATTTGATTTTTTTCTGAATGTCTTTGATGGTAATCAACCCCTTTAACTCAAATTGATCATTCACAACAGGAAGTTTTTCAATGCGATGCTCGTGAAGAATTGCCTGGGCTTGCTCTAATCCCGTGCCTTCAGGGGCAGTCACGAGGTTGTTTTTTGTCATAACCTGAGAAACTTTGAGATCCAAACGATTTTCAAAACGAAGATCTCGGTTCGTTAGAATGCCCACCAATTTGCCATCTTTGGTTACAGGAATTCCAGATATGCGATAGGTGGCCATAAGATGGTGGGCATCGCGAATGGTATGATCTGGAGAGATGGTGATTGGAGAAAGGATCATCCCGCTTTCGGATTTTTTGACCTTATCGACTTCTGAGGCTTGTACGTCAGGGGAGAGGGCGCGGTGAATAATCCCAATCCCCCCTTCGCGGGCTATCGCAATGGCCAGGCGCCCTTCCGTTACAGTGTCCATGGCCGCGCTCAGAATAGGGATGTTGATCCGAATATTGCGAGTAAGTTGGGTAGAGGGATCCACCTCAGAAGGGGTGATACTTGAATGGCGTGGCACAAGGACCACGTCATCAAAAGTGAGTCCCATTCGTAATTGTTTTTCCAACATGAGTTAGACCCTGTATTTTGTCCCCTGCTGAATTGTGGATGCGAAAAAGCCTTTGATCTTAATTTGCTTTTGAAAGGCAGTCAATGTGCCTTTTGTTATAATTGATGGGTTTAGCGAGAAACACACAAGACTAATAAGATCGCCAGCTAAATGTATTCCCATACCGGGGAATCCGGTCCGGCACTATGAAAAATGCCAAAGGGTAATCTCTGTACCCTCTGGCATTTCTTGTTATTGTGTGTGGTTGTTTCCTGGGTTCTGCCAAAGCGATATGTCTATTCTGCTGCCTCAGGAATAAAGGCCATCGTTTCCTCTTCCTGGAAATGATCTTCGGCTTCCTCTGCCGGCATGAATTCTTGAACTCGCATATTTCCGCTATCGACCGAATAGACATGTCCTCTGGAGTCAGTTCCAATTCCATAGGGGAAGTTGAATTGGCCATCCTGGGAGCCAAAGCCGCCCCATTGGGTGATAAAGTTTCCATCTCGATCGAACTTTTGGATGCGTTGGTTGCCGGTATCGCTGATAAATACGTCGCCTGATTCATC
This sequence comes from Nitrospiria bacterium, assembly GCA_030430725.1. Taxonomy (GTDB): domain Bacteria; phylum Nitrospirota; class Nitrospiria; order Nitrospirales; family UBA8639; genus Nitrospira_E. Next base: position 1,792 of record JAUIKP010000440.1, on the reverse strand, counting down.
TACTGCCACACCCCAGGGTGATCGAAATTGTCCCGGTTCTTGCGCTTGAGCGCTACTGGCATGGCCAGGACCAATTCCTCCGCCCCACTTGGTAAGTAATTGGGGGAGGACGTTTGAGCTGGTATCAAATTTTTGAATCCGATGATTACCCATATCGACCACATAGATGGTTCCATCCGTTTGATCTACAGCAATGCCTCGTGCAAAATAAAACTGCCCGTCCCCATTCCCAAAGCTTCCCCATTGCATGATGAATTCTCCAGTTTCATCAAATTTTTGAACCCGGAAGTTGGCACTATCTACGACATACAGGTACCCGCGTACCCGGTCGACTGCTACTCCCCATGGAGCATTAAACTGTCCTTCCCCATTCCCGCGTGATCCAAGTTTCATCATATAATGGCCTAATTTTCCATCAAATTTTTGAATTCGATGGTTATTGGTATCAGCCACATACACATTCCCATTCCCATCGCATGCGATGCCTGTGGGATTATTAAAACCTCCATTAGCGGATCCGAAATTTCCCCATAACAGGATGAAATTGCCATTTCTGTCGAATTTCTGGATACGGTTGTTCCCGTTATCAACCACAAACAATGACCCTTGGCGATCAATGGTTAGACCGTATAGAGGGCTAATAAATTCTCCACCATGGAGAAGAGAAGCTCCACGGCCGGGTTTTCCCCACTTTGCAGTACAAATATACCCAGACGTATTGAGAAGAATGTTGGTGCTGGCGGGAACAGAAACGTTGTTGTTGGCGTCTTTAAACCAAACGTAGACGGTTTTTGTGCCATCAGTTGGCGAGGTGGTAAAAGGAATAGTGGCTCCAAATTTTTGTTCCGGTTCCACTTCAACCCACCCAGGCATGGTCCCACTTGGGGTCATGGGGTTTTCAGAGATAAAATAGGCAGCCACTCCGCTATCCACGTCTTTAGCTGAGATGGTGGCGACCATATCAGGGCTATTGGTCATGTATGCCCCATGATTAATGACGATGTCAGGGTTTTGAGGTGCCGAGATGTCGATCAAAACCGGAATAGCGGTCTGCTCTTCAGATAGCTGGCTTTCTGCTCCATCTTCCGTCACCGACGTCATGGCATAAAAATAAGCCGTATCATTCGTGAGGCCACTATGAATATATGGAGTGGTCACCCCCTCAATCTTTGTAGAGGTATCTGTGGAGAGGTTTGGTTCAGTACTAAAATAGAGGTTGTAACTGACAGCATTGGGAACTTCGAGCCAACTGAGGATGTTTTCTGTATCTCCGGGTTTGGCGGCAAGGTTGATGGGGGCGGTAAGATCGCTGGCAACCCGTTTTTCCTGTTTGCCTCGATTGAGTTCATCCTCAGTTGGGGCAAACTTGGTTAAACGGTGGTTACCGCTGTCGATGACGTACACATATCCCTCTTTGTCCACCGCAATTCCCGATGGGAAATTCAGTTGCCCTTCGGTTAATCCCCGATTTCCCCAGGAAGTGAGATATGTCCCGCTAGAATCAAATTTTTGGACACGGTGATTTCCGCTGTCGACGACATACACATATCCTAAAGGGTCGCAGGCGACTCCCCATGGGGCTTTAAATTGGCCAGGGGCATTCCCTTCCTTTCCCCACTTCAGGAGAAAGTTACCCCGTGCGTCAAATTTTTGAATCCGATGGTTCCCCTCATCGGCAATATAAATATTTCCGACAAAGTCAACGGCGAGGCCGCGGGGATAAAAGAACGCGCCGTCATATCCTCCGTCACGTCCCCACTTAAGCACAGGGGAGCCGTCGGAAAGGAATTTT
>JAUIKP010000009.1 GCA_030430725.1 Nitrospiria bacterium | reverse complement strand
CAAACCTGAGTGCGTCATAAAATCTACTCTCGCATGAAATTCAGATCTGGACAATGGGAAGAGGCAAGCCTTCTTTACTCTTTCCACAAGGGGATGGAAGGATTCCGGGGCTGGCGAGGGTGCGGGTGGTGAAGGGGAAGTCCCTCCCCCTTCTATGCGGCAGATGCGAATTTACTGCCCCATTCCAGAAAGCCCCGTGCTTTGCACGGGGATGAATGGAATCCTTTTTAGGGGGTTTGGGGGACAGATTCCCCCAAGTTATCGTAGTTAAGGTTTTTAAGAAGCCCCGCCCTTTGGGCGGGGAGTTTCACTCCTCGAAAGAATCTGTTTTGACAGCCTGTTTGGTGGCATCCACGGCGGAGTTGACTCGTGTGGCCGCATGTTTCATGGTTTTTTTCGCTTCTTCAGACCAGGCATGCATGGCCTCTTTCGTTTGAGAAGCCATATCTGAAAATTCGTCCTGTGCGGTCTTCGCGCCTCGTGCTAATCGGTCGCGCACGTGAGTCCCTGCCTCAGGTGTCAGGAGTATGGCGCTACCGGCCCCCAAGAGAAATCCTGCAATGAAGACAAATGTATTTACCCAACATGAGTCGTTTGGCGTCGTCTGCTCGTCCATCGTGAAATTCCTCCTAAAAAATTTTTCGATTGTTATGACGGATCCCGATGATTTCTCGATGAGGCCATTGCCATGATGGCTCCTCCCAAGAGAACTCCGGAGGCAAAGATAAGACTGTAGGATAAGCCCGTTCGGAGCTCAGGCCATGTGTCCAGAATACGTTTCCATAACGGGGCATCTTCAGAAAAATGGACGTGTCCTTCCCAGCCTAATTCTCCCTCTGGCGTGGATTGATCGGAGTATGATTCTTGGTCAGAAGCGTGTGCCGGGTTCAATTTGCTCATAGTCATGAGACGGGCTCCAATAGGGCAAAAGGAAAATGTTGAAAAAGGATTCCTAGAGGGAATCCTACCATGCTCAGGCTGTTTTGTGGAGTGACAATTTCTTGGGTCAAGAGATTGCGAAACGAGCGGGTCTCGAATTCCGGAGGGAGCCGCATCGAAGTTTGTCCCCATATGGATTCGCCGAGCGGACTGATGGTCTGGTCGGTGATGAGAGTCGTTAGCAGTCGTGGGAATATGACCAAACAGGTATGTGAGTGATGTTGTCTCATAAATCCGCACACATGATGGGCCTGTTCCCCCTTGAATTCAAGGGGAAGATACGATCCTTCCAGAAACAGGGGAGGATGGCTCTTCCGGATATGAAGCGCGGTTGTGGTCAAATACATTTTGATCAGGCCGCTTTCCGCGTCCTGTAATAACGTGTGGGCCAGGTCGAGAGGGGCAATGGTCTGTTGCAAGTGTTGGAGTTCGGAGAGCCGTTGTTGTCTGAGAGGGTAATCCACGGGTTGTCGGTTGTCTGGGTCGACCAGACTGAAATCCCAAAGCTCCGTGCCTTGATAAAAATCGGGGACACCGGGAGCAAGAATTTTAATAAGGACCTGACTCAGAGAATTGTAGATGCCATATTTGGAAATGCGTTGTTGAAAGGGGATGAAATCTTGAAGAAAAACATTAGAAGGCCTGAGAGAAAGAATGCGGGAAAGAAATTCCCCGACGGCGGTTTCCCAGGCTTCATCGGGGTTTAACCAGCTGGTGTTTACTTTCGCTTCCCGTAAGGCTTTAACCATATATCCCTGCATGCGCCTCAAGAAATGAGGTTGAGCCGGTTCCGAGAGCCCATACAATGGCCAGGTGCCAAGCAGTGTCTGGTAAATCAAATATTCTTCATTCAAGCTCGGTGCCAGTTGATCATTGAGTTTTTGTTTGGCCTTTTTGTTCAGCCGATTCCAGGTCCTAAGGTGCTGCCGCCATTCTTTGGGGATTTCCGACAACACATTGATTCGGGCCCGGACATCCTCGCTGCGTTTGGTGTCATGCGTGGATGTGGAGGAGAGACTTGCTGGCCATTGAACGGCCCGATCCTGCATGTATTGGTGAAAGGTTGTTAGCGAGACCCCAAAGTGTTGCGGCTCACCGCCGACTTCATTGAGAGATGTGAGGCGGTTGTAACAATAGAAGGCGGTATCTTCAACGCCTTTCGCGGTGACCGGGCTGGTTGTTTGCTGGAATTTCATGACAAATGGGCGAATCACCTCCCAATCAAGATCCGGTGAATTCTGTGGAATTCTCAAGAGGAGATCGCGGATAAAATCGAAGACCAGGTTGCTGATGGCAGGATTGCGCCGTTTAGCTCGGGCCACCGCGAGCCGAATATACGCGCGATCACGATCCAGGACGCCTTCGGAAGGGTCGGGTCCGATATAGGTTCGATACACCGGGAAACAGGCAATGATTTCGCGGATCGCATGGATCAGACTATTGAGCGTAAAGTCCCGTGAGCGCCGGTTTCGCTCGGAGAGGACATTCAGCTGATGGCCCAAAGCATTGAGTTCTCCTGACATGGAGCTGGTCATAATGAGATTTTTGCAGTCGTAGATCAGATCGTCATATTGGAGCGACTGTTTGGTAAATCGGCTGTAGATCTGTTCGATCTGTCGTTGGTGGGTTTCCTGGATGAATAATTGATTGACGAGGGCTAGGTAGTCATATCCAGTTGTGCCATGGCACAGCCAATCGGGAGTGAGATGTTCCTCTGTACCCAGGATTTTTTCAACGAGGAGATAGAGGGAGCGGCCTTGGGTGTCGGCTTGAACCTCCATGTGTTCAGCCGCCCATTGTTGCCATTGGGCCAGAAAGGCTCTTGGATTATACAGCCCGTCGACATGATCAATTCGCAGTCCATTTACGGCACCGGATGTTAATAATTCAAATATTTTTTGATGGGCCGCCTGGAAGACCTCCGGTTGCTCCATGCGAATGGCCGCCAATTGGTTGATGTCAAAGAATCGGCGGTAATTTATTTCTTCGGCGGCGACCCGCCAATAGGCCAGGCGATAGGCCTGGTGGCTCACCAGGCGGTCGAGGACATCGAATGTGCGGGGGCAGTTCTTCATGCCATTCAGTAACCGAATATTCTCCAGCAGAAAATCGCGAATAGTTGAATTGTCGGCAATCACCGTGGAGAGGCGGCGGCGAATCACCTCTTTCTCCCGGTATCGTTCGGCAACCCGCTCGGCTTCCGTCTCGGTTCTGGCCGGTAAATGGGAAAGAGCGGTGATAATGCTTTGGTATTCATGTAAGTGCGGATTAGAATCTTCCAGGCTTTGGGTGAGGGTGTCTTGCCTGAAGGTCAGAATGATACTCCACGTGCAGGGATCAACAGGTAGACGATTTTCATAGTAGGTGAGGAAAAATTGTCCGTCGTCATAGTGGAGGATGATTTCCTGGTTCTCGAGAACAATGCCGTATTGATCTCCGAGAATGGGAAGAAGCACCTTGTTTTCTAATTCCGGTTTTACCGGTGTCCAGTCAATATCGAAAAATGTGGCATAATGTGAGGAAGGACCATTTTCCAAGACATCCTGCCACCAAAGATTCGTCGACGCGGCTATTCCCATATGATTCGGGACAACGTCCAGAATTTGACCCATGTTATGTTGGTGGAGTGCTTGGATAAATGCCTGATAATCGGCTTCCGTCCCGATCTCAGGATTTAATGCCGTGGGATCGACCACGTCGTATCCATGAGTACTCCCTGGAGTGGCTTTTAGATAGGGAGAGGCGTAACAGTCGGTAATGCCAAGTTGAGAAAGATACGGGAGAATGCGAGAGGCGTCCTGGAATGTGAATGACGCATTAAATTGCAGGCGATAGGTCGAGAGCGGAATGTGCAGAGGCAGAGGAGTCATGCTCCCTCCTTTATGTTAAAGAGGAGGGTGAGGAATGAATGGCCCGTCCGCCATACGATTGCCCACGAGGGAAGAGAGTGAGGCCGAGTTTCCCGGCTGCGGATCGTCGACTGTCTCGTCCGTGTTTGTCCCCAAGTGTGGTTCCGGACGAAATAATGTTAAATCGGTCAATGATACATCGGTGGAGATGGCAATTGGAGCCAATGAGTGTCCCGTCAAGAATAATCGATTCTTCAATGGTACAGCCTTCTCCAATTCTAACATTGCGTCCAATAATGGAACGTTTCACCGTACTGTCTACGACGAGACTGCCTTGGCCGACCATGGCATCATCCATGTGGGATCGGACGAGACTGGCAACGGGTTCAACCGACGCATCGGTCAGAATCGGCCATTTGACATTTCGTAAGTCAAGGACCGGGGATTCCCCCAAAATATCCATGTTCGCTTGCCAATAGGCCTCCAGCGTTCCCACATCGCGCCAGTACCCCCATTCTTCATACGGGTGAATCCCGGGAACCACATTGTCCATGAAGTCATAGGCGAGGACCCGGTGCGATTTGATGAGGGATGGAATAATGTTCCGGCCAAAATCGTGTGTCCCGGCTTGGCTGGCATCCTGTTCCAGGATTTTCACAAGAATGTCGGCGTTAAAAATATAATTTCCCATTGAACTAAACGCCATCCCGGAATTTTCAGGCATGGGTTTGGGGGAGGCCGGCTTTTCCTCAAATCCGATAATTTGATGGTCGGCATTGACTTCGACGATTCCGAACCCCTTTGCTGCCTGAATCGGAACCGGAAGCGATGCGACGGTCACATCCGCTTCTTGGTCTAGATGAAATTGGACCATCTGTCGCACATCCATCCGGTAAATATGATCGGCTCCGAAGACAGCCACCAATCCTGGTGCAAAGTCCTGGATGAGGTTAATATTCTGATAAACGGCATCCGCCGTTCCTTCATACCACTTACCTCGTCCCTTCATCTGGGGAGGGACGACCGTTATAAAGTTTTGACGGTTGGTGCCGCCAAAACGCCAGGCCCTTCTCAGGTGTTCAATCAAGGATTGTGAACGGTATTGGACCAGAACATACATGGACTGGATGCCGGAATTAATAAAATTGCTGAGGACGAAATCGACAATGCGATAGGTACCGGCAAAAGGTACGGACGGCTTACTTCGTTGTTCCGTTAACGGCATGAGCCGTTCGCCTTTGCCACCGGCCATGATCATGGCCAGAATTTTCTGGGGCGTCCGTTCGATGATTTTTTTGTGTCGAGGTCCGGAAGGGCTTTTCATACAGATTTAGGTGTTGGACGGAGGATTGGTGGACTCGGCGACGGATCGTTCCAGTGTCGTAATCGTTTTTTGTTGCTTGGCAATCAAGCGGATTTTTTTTATGTAGATGGGCAATGCAGCCAGAACGGTCAGCCCGACACCTAACGCCAACGCCGTGAGCAACATGAGAGCCCGGGACCCTTGAAAGGTCCAGGAAAAAAAGTTCAGAATTATGGGTTCGGAGTTTTGTATGGAAAAGGCGACCGCAAAAAATAATAGAAGCAGCAACGCCAATAGTGCAGAATACATAGTCCCTTTTGTTATATTAGGATATTGTTAATTAACACAGAAAGGACTCATTGGCAATGCCAACGCTCTCAAATCGTTTTCAACGTCTGGTTTCTGCCACTGAATGGGATCCGTTTTCCGTATTGGGTCCTCATCGTGGGGAATCGAGGGATTTTTCCGGTGTCTGCATCAGGGCTTTCCTGCCTGAGGCTGCCGAAGTGGTGGTGCTTTCTGCTCAAAATGGCAACACTCCTATTCCCATGAAGCTCGTCCATCCTGCTGGAGTCTTTGAAGCTCGATGGGAAGGGCATCCATTGGGCACGGATTACCAATTTCGCATCGTCGATCGACAAGGGAAAGTCAGCCAACGCCATGATCCCTATGCCTTTCTTCCGTGTATCTCAGATTTTGATTTACATTTGTTCGGTGAGGGCAGGCTCTATAAAGCCTACGAACAACTTGGGGCGCAAGTTTGTACCCATCAAAATGTTCCAGGTGTCAACTTTTCTGTGTGGGCTCCGAATGCCAAGCGGGTCAGCGTGGTTGGAGACTTTAATGAATGGGATGGGCGCCGTCATCCGATGAGAAGCCGCGGAGGCGTTGGAATCTGGGAGTTATTTATTCCGGATATGAATGATGGTGCGGTGTATAAATTTGAAATTTTACCGCAAAATGGGGACGCGCCGTTTTTGAAAGCCGACCCCTACGCCTCTTCGTCTGAATTACGACCCAAAACGGCCTCTGTTATCCGTAACCTTTCGGGTTATGAATGGCAGGACGGAGAATGGATGGCTGCCAGGCAACACGGTGATCCCCTCGCTCAGCCTTGGTCCATTTATGAGGTGCATTTGGGATCATGGAGACGTGTTCCGGAGGAAGGGTCTCGATGGTTGACCTACTCGGAATTAGCGGAAACTCTCATTCCGTATGTGAAGGAGATGGGGTTTACGCACCTTGAGCTGATGCCGGTGACGGAACATCCGTTTGACGGGTCATGGGGGTATCAGTCCACTGGGTATTTTGCCCCCACGAGCCGGTTTGGCACCCCTGCGGAGTTTATGGCGTTTGTGGATGCCTGCCATCAGGCCGGAATCGGTGTTCTGATGGATTGGGCCCCCGCGCACTTTCCCGAGGATCCCCATGGCTTGGCCTGGTTTGATGGGACCAATTTGTATGACCATTCGGACCCGAGGCTCGGATTTCATCCAGAATGGAATAGCCGGATTTTTAATTACGGCCGGACCGAAGTTAAAAATTTTTTAATCAATAGCGCGCTCAGTTGGTTTGACCGGTATCACATCGATGGGCTTCGGGTGGATGCTGTCGCGTCGATGCTCTACCTCGATTATGCGAGAAAATCCGGTGAATGGATTCCCAATAAATTCGGGGGCAGAGAGAATCTTGAAGCGGTGGAATTTTTGAAAGAGCTGAATACCGTGGTTCACCGGGAACATCCCGGTATTGTGATGATTGCCGAAGAATCCACTGCGTGGCCGGGGGTCTCCAGGCCAACCTATGTCGGAGGGTTAGGATTTACGTTTAAATGGAATATGGGATGGATGCACGATACCCTCGATTATTTTAGCTTGGATCCGATCTATCGGCGATATCATCAACAGAACGTGACCTTCGGATTAGTCTATGCATTTACCGAAAACTTTGTCCTCCCTCTTTCTCATGATGAAGTGGTGCATGGCAAAAAATCGCTCCTGGATAAAATGCCCGGGGACGATTGGCAGCGATTTGCGAATTTACGGGCCTTGTATGGACACATGTGGGGTCATCCTGGAAAGAAAATGTTATTTATGGGTTGCGAGATCGGCCAATGGTGGGAATGGAACCATGATGATAGCCTTCAATGGCATCTGCTTGAATATGAGCGGCATCGGGGTCTTCAGCGGTATGTCGCCGATCTCAATCGATTGTATGCCTCACAACCCGCGCTCCATCAAGTTGACTATGATTGGACGGGGTTTCAGTGGATTGATCTTCATGACAGTGACCATTCGACCCTCACGTATTTCAGACGTGCCAAAAATCATTCAGATATTGTGGTCTGTGCCCTGAACCTCACTCCTGTTCCTCGAGAAGCCTATCGAATGGGTGTGCCGACCTCGGGATATTATCGAGAACTGTTGAACAGTGACTCTGAGGCGTACGGTGGAAGCAATATGGGCAATGCTGGAGGGGTACAGGCTGAAGACATGCCCTGGCATGGTCAACCGTTTTCCGTGGTGATTACCCTTCCACCTTTAGCCGCAGTCTTTTTTAAGCCTGTTTAGATTCCCAAGATTTCTGTGAGATCTTGGTTCTCACTTTTCCTTCCCGATCAGGATGGGATAGTGATCACCACGGACATAGAGGGAGCGATCTTCATCCCTATGCCCGTTCTGAATGGCCCTGGCCTGAACCTAGTCGGATTTCAGAAAAATCCAGGCCGGATAGGATGGAAGTTTGAGAGAGACCTGTTCCCCATTTTGAACGGTGAGGTTGGAGGGAGCCAGGAGTTCTTCCTGATTGTCGGCGGTGAAAGTTCCACTATCCAGGCGGGATTCCCAATTCCCTTGTGGAATTTTAACCAAGGCCAAGGAGGACCTGTGGTGAAACCCTAGGAGGACCAGTGCCTCCGGTCCATGTTTGGCACGCCGATGAATGATCAGCAATTGACTTTTTGCATGTGACCCAATCTGAATTCTGTGGCCTTTCGCTCCGGTGCCTAAAGCGGGTATAGACTTGCGCAGGTGAATCAACGCCTGGCACCACTGCGCGTGGGCATGTTGTTGGGGGTTGGTTTCAAGACTAGGATGAATGGTAGAACGGTCAAAGGTTTCTTGAGCATAGGGATCAGGAATATCCGTCCATCCGAACGCCGAGAATTCCCTGGTTCTCCCTTGTCGGACGGCTTCAATTAACGCAGGATCCCCGTGGTCGATGAAATACAAAAAAGGCGCGGTTTCCCCGTATTCTTCCCCCATAAATAAGAGGGGAAGATACGGGGAAAGAAGCACGGTGGCATTAGCGACTTTGAGGGCTTCAAAGCTCACCAAGCTACTGAGCCGGTCTCCCTGTGCGCGATTCCCGATTTGATCATGATTTTGGGCGCACACCACAAGTTGTGTTGGTGAGCATCGTTTGAAGGAATTGCCATGTTTCCGTCGCCGATGTGGAGAATATTGCCCTGTATACACCATGCCTTCTCGAAAGGCTTTTAAGAGATCTTTTAGCTGTCCAAAGTCCTCATAATAGCCCTTACGCTCCTTTGTGAGGACGGCATGCAGGGCATGATGAAAGTCATCGCTCCATTGCCCGTCCAGCCCATACCCTCCCCGGGAGAGCGGCAAAATAATGCGAGCATCGTTCAGGTCGCTTTCCGCAATCACATGGACCTGGCGATTGAGCCGCTGTCCCTCCGCATGAACCGCTTCTCCAATGTCCTGAAGAAGATGCTTGGCGCTGAAGTCGAAGATGCCGTGAATCGCATCCAGGCGTAACGCATCAATGTGGTATTCATGAATCCAATAGACCGCATTGCTGATCATAAAATGTCTGACAGCATCACTATCGGGTCCATCGTAGTTAAGGGCACTCCCCCATGGGGTTTTATAGGTGTCGGTAAAGTATGGACCAAAATCACCAAGGTAATTTCCTTCCGGACCCAGGTGGTTATAAACCACGTCCATGATCACTGCGAGACCGGCTGTATGGCAGGCATTGACCAATCGCTTAAGGCCGGCGGGTCCACCATAGTTGTGCTGTGGGGCAAAAAGGAAAGTTCCATCGTATCCCCAATTTCTGGACCCAGGGCATTGTGCCACCGGCATGAGTTCAATGGCGGTGATGCCAATCCGGTCACGCAAATAGGGCAGACGGCTGATGATGGCATCAAAGGTCCCGTCCTGTGTGAATGTGCCCGTATGGAGCTCATAGATAATGTAGTCGTCAAGGGGCAGCCCACGCCAAGCGATATCTGTCCAGGAAAATGCTAGAGGATCGATAATTTCCGAGGGACCGTGTACACCATCCGGTTGCGATCGGGAAACCGGATCAGGGCGTTCAATGGTGTGATTTAATACATATTGATAGCGGGAGCCTGAAGAAAGGTCTTGCACGGTGCCTTGCCAATATCCAAAGGAATCCTGGCTGAGGGGAGTCGGTTCCACGGTACGTCCCATGATCTTGACGGCCATCGAATCGGCCTTGGGTGCCCATACCCGAAACTCGACAGAAGAGGCGTCGATACATGATGCGCCCAGTTCTAATTGCCATTCTACAGCCTTTAGTTTTTCCAAGGGTGGTTCCTCCCTGCTGGTATTTTTCGATCAGAATGTTGGCTGGTGGGCAATGGGACGAATGGAAGCTTAACAAAAAGCTGAAGAACTGTACATGTAACGTTAGAAACCTCTTATTAGGTTTGCTCCATTTTGAGATATGCTGTATTATCGTCCCCCGCTATTTTCGATATTCGGAAACCCACATCCAGGAGAGCAGAATTTTATGAGAATTTGGCCAGGTCGATCATACCCGCTTGGTGCCACATGGGATGGGCAGGGTGTCAATTTTGCGCTGTTTTCCGAAAATGCGACAGGTGTGGATCTGTGTCTGTTTGACAATGAACATCAGGACCAGGAAACCCACCGGATAACCATTGAGGAACGAACGGATCAAGTATGGCATGTGTATTTACCTGAGGTGCGTCCTGGCCAACTCTATGGATATCGGGTGCATGGGCCATATGAGCCTGAGGCCGGACACCGGTTTAACCCTGCGAAGCTTCTCATTGATCCGTATGCGAAATCCTTGACGGGTGTCGTGCGATGGTCCGATTCCATGTTTGGCTATCGGCTTGGAGATCCGGCAGGCGATCTTTCATTCGACGATCGAAACAATGCGGCAAACATCCCTAAAGGGGTGGTGGTCGACCAGGCCTTTAGCTGGGGAGGAGACCAGCGTCTGAATATTCCCTGGGAGCAGACGGTCATCTATGAAGTTCACGTCAAGGGAATGACGATGCGGCATCCGGAGGTTCCTGAATCATTGAGGGGCACATATGCAGGCTTGGCGTCTCCCGCGATTCTTGAATATTTTCAATCGCTCGGGATTACCGCAGTGGAATTGTTGCCGGTTCACCATTTTGTCAACGACCTCTATCTGAAAGAAAAAGGCCTCACGAATTATTGGGGGTATAACTCCATTGGGTATTTTGCTCCGGACATCCGGTATTCGGCCTTCCCCGGTGGAGGAGAAAAGGTTGATGAGTTCAAGTCCATGGTCAGGAAACTGCATAGTTCGGGCATCGAAGTCATCCTTGATGTCGTCTATAACCATACCGGAGAGGGGAATCACTTCGGGCCCACGCTATCCTTCCGGGGAATTGACAACGCCTCCTATTATCGGGTGTCCCCGGACAATCCACGGTATTACATGGATTATACCGGCTGTGGAAATACGTTGAATGTCCGACATCCACGGACCTTACAGTTGATCATGGACAGTTTACGGTATTGGGTGAATGATATGCATGTAGATGGTTTCCGGTTTGATCTGGCATCCGCGCTTGCACGTGAATTACATGATGTGGATCGACTCAGCGCCTTTTTTGACATCATTCACCAGGATCCGGTGTTGTCGCAGGTTAAGTTGATCGCCGAGCCATGGGATCTGGGGGAAGGCGGTTATCAAGTGGGAAATTTCCCTCCCGGGTGGGCGGAATGGAATGGAAAATATCGCGATGCCGTACGCCGGTATTGGAAAGGAGATGGTGGGTTACTCGGGGAAATCGCCAATCGCTGGTCCGGGAGCAGCGATCTCTACGGAGAAAGTGGACGGCAACCCTATGCCAGTATTAATTTTGTGACCGCTCATGACGGATTTACTCTCCAGGATTTGGTGTCCTATGACCATAAGCATAATGAGGACAATCAAGAGGGAAATCGGGATGGGACCGATGACAATGATAGTTGGAATTGTGGTGTGGAAGGCCCGACTGATGATCCCGCGATTCAGGAGTTGCGTGACCGGCAGGTCCGGAATTTTTTCGCTACCTTGTTGTTGTCCCAGGGAGTGCCGATGATCTGTGGGGGGGATGAATTGGGCCGTACTCAACAGGGTAATAACAATGCGTATTGCCAGGATAATGAGTTGAGTTGGGTGAATTGGAACCTAACGCGATCCCAACTCGGATTACTGGACTTTGTGAAACTGCTCATTGAGATTAAGAAAACCCATCCGGTGTTTCAACGACGAAGATTTTTTCAAGGGCGCCGGGTAGAGGATTCGGAAGTGAAAGACGTGGCCTGGTTCGGATCCCATGGAAAAGAAATGACGCATGAAGATTGGCAGATGGGGCTCAGGACATTGGGAATACGACTCGCAGGGGATGCCATCGTGGAGAAAGATAGTCAAGGTCGGCCGATTGTGGACGAGACGTTTTTAGTATTGATAAACGCCCATCATGAGGATGTGGAATTCATTCTTCCTGCTCACACCAAATCGGTGCGATGGGAGTTGGAGTTTGACACTGCGGTGCCCGTTGACAAGAAAAGTCCCAAGCATATGAAATTGCTGAAAGGGGGACAACCCTATCATTTAATCTCTCGGGGGCTTGCCTTGTTCCGAACTCCAAAATCCTGACCAATGACCCGCCTGCCACCAATCCCGGGGATCGATGGAATAAGGTTCGTGCCTATACAAAGCATTGCCCTGCTCAGAGCAAAAGGTCCCAATCCTTAAGAAAGGCACGGGCGTAGGAGTGGAACAGGTACCTTTGTCATCAGTTTTCTAGACGACAAATTTTTTGCTGCGTTCCACAATGCCGCTGACAGCTTCTTTGGCGTCATCCGCAAATTCTCCAGCCCTTTCGCTGGCATCCTCCATCATGTTTTTTAACTGACGACGGGTTCGTGAGCCTGACTGGGGAGCCATTAATAGCCCAAGACCGGTTCCGAGAACCACTCCGACCATTAATGAAAGTCCCGCGAGCAAGACGTATCGGGTGTCGTTATCCATGTGAATTTCCTCCATTGTTGGGATGCCGGTGGATAATATTTGCCATTAATCTATTTGCCATTAATCAAGATTTCAGTTGTCCATTAAAGTGGCGGAGGCTGCTGCAAAAGTATCTCGCGCTCCGCTTGAAGCCAATCTTCCCAATCACTGCCATGTTGGCCACCGCGTTGGTGATGAATTTCATAGGCGCGTTGGGCAATCCGTTTACGCAATTCTTCAGATAACGCCATAGAGGAATCGGGATAGGAGGCTTGGGGCTCCTTTGCCTGAGGTCGCGCTGGGCGCGTAGCAGTGGATGCCACAGGTTTGTTGCCGGTTTTTTTTGCGGTCTTGCCTTCCGTTGTCGTTCTTTTTGTGGTGGACGGTTTTTTCTTGGGTGGTTTCCCGTCTGATGTTTTAGGGGGCATGGTTCGTTTCTTAGCTCCTATGGTTGTCTGACTTTGGAGAGACCCCATTTTGACTTTCTCATGTATTTTTATTGTATCTGAAATGAAACTTTCCGTCCAAGCGGTTGGGCATGATGAGTGTTTTTCGTGGCGATCACTGTGGTGTGACAGGATTAAAAAGGGATTTTCCTGCACCGGGGTGGAAACCGTTTCCATGCAATGAGTCAAGTGCATGTTGAACACGGCAATTTTTAACTTTTTAGATCTATATTTTCAGTCGTGAACCAGGTGGTTTGTAGAAGACACAAGATTGATCTTCCCGTACAATTACTGAGAGGGTCTGTTGAAAAAATGCCGCCAGCGGCGTTCTCGCCTTTTTTCCGTGCTCACGTACTACGCGTACGCTCCGCGCGCAAAAACGGCTGCGGCCTTGCTGGACGGACTTTTTTGAACCGACCAGGAGCCTTTGATGAGTAATCTCATCCTGGGCAAATTTGCCCTTGAACATCCTTATTATTCAACACTCCCTGAGAGGAAGCGTTAGGGGGAAGGAGAGCATTGATAAGGCGGAGATACTCTGCCCGAGGGGATGCTCGAACAATCTTCTGAATTTCGGGGTAACGAATACGACCCATGCCGTGGATGCCTGGTTCGTCAGCCGCCGTATGCCCCGGATGAAATAACCCGGAGTATGAGGGATGGATAATGGTGATTTCCGCGCCAAATGGGAACAAGAAGCTTCTCCCTATTTGAATGACAACGATGAATAACTATGAATTTTCCACGAAGCCGATTTGGCAATTAGGGCGGCAGTATGGCATTGAACCAGTTTATTCTGATGGGTTAGGTGTTGAGCGAAAGGTTACGGTGCCTCATCTTCAACAAGTCCTGGCCAGCATGGGGGTGAAGGCCTCGTCGAAGAAGGAAATACTTGACTCGCTTGCTCATGCGGCCTTGCGAACCTGGACACAGGTTATTGATTCAGTTGTGGTTCGGTATCCTTCTGATGCTCCGTTCATGTTGGCGTTGTCTCTTCCTCTAGAGGACATCAGTCTGGAGAAGGTTTCCGTCGTCATCCAGGTGACGGATGAGAAGGGGGGCAGCCGGCGCCTATCTCTGCCTGGATCCAGGGGCCAGGTGACATCTGAGAAGACAATCCGTGGTGTCAAATATGTCCAGGTTCATTTTCCTCTTTTGGGAAAATTTCCACTCGGATATTTCCGTCTTTCCGTCTGTGTGAAGCTGTCTGCAGGGCGAACGGTGGAGGGACAGGCCCTGCTCATAGTTGCACCCAGGAAATGTTATCTCCCCTCTTCCCCCAAACGAGCATGGGGGATCTCGCTCCAACTCTATGGGTTACGGTCACGCAGAAACTGGGGAATTGGGGATTTTCGAGATTTAGAAGACGTCATGAAGGTGGCGGGGACTCGTTGGGGAGTGGCTACCATCGGGGTCAATCCTCTTCATATCCCCGCGGAGGGATTAACGAGCCCCTATTCTCCGTCCAGCCGCCTCTTTTGGAGCCCCGTGTATTTGAACCTGGAGGGGGTAGAGGAGTGGCGGATTTCGGCAGGCCTTCGCCAGAGAGCCAAGAGTGCAAAATTCCAGCGTCGTCTCCAACAATTGCGGGAGAGTCCACTGGTCGACTATGAGGCCGTAAGGAAACTGAAATGGACAGTTCTCGAAGAATTATTTCGAGTGTTTCGACGACACCATCTCCAGCCTCAACATCTCACGGCACGTGGGAGGGCGTTTGCCAGGTTTGTGTCCGGGTTCAATCCCCATCTGACCATGTTTTGTACATTTCAGGTCTTGACGGAACACCTGGGAACGGTGGCTTGGCGTACCTGGCCTAACGTCTTTCAGCATCCCCAGTCACCTGCTGTAGAAGTTTTTCAACGTTCCAATGCCACCCGGATACAATTTTATCAATATGTTCAATGGTTATGTGAATTGCAATTACAGCAACTCGATCATGTTGCGAAGAAATATTCGTTGTCTCTCCGGCTGTATCACGATCTACCGGTTGGTATTCACCCCGATGGGGCCGATGCCTGGGTCTTTCAAGGTCAGCTTGCCTCAGGCATTACGGTTGGAGCGCCACCGGACTCCTTTAATCTCAATGGACAAAGTTGGGGACTGGTTGTGCCAAATCCCGTTCGTTTGCGGGAAGATGGCTATCGCTTTCTTCGGGAAACCTTACGTCAAAATATGCGACATGGCGGAGTCCTGAGGATCGACCATGCCTTGGGGCTGTTTCGGATGTTCTGGGTTCCCCAAGGAGGAACAGGAAAGGATGGCGTGTATGTCAAGACCTATGTCGATGAAATTTTGGCGGTCCTGGCACTAGAAAGCGTGCGACGGAAGGTCATGGTGGTTGGGGAAGATCTTGGTGCAGTCACTTCTGTTATTCGAAAAAAATTAAGTACCGCCGGACTTCTATCCTATCGCCTGCTATTTTTTGAGCGAGAGAATGGGGGGGCGATGATCCCACCACATGGTTATCCTGAGCTGGCGCTTGTGGCCGCCACGACCCATGATCTTCCTACCCTTAAAGGTTTTTGGGCCGGACGAGATATCATTATTAAGCAAGAAGGGGGTGTATACCCCAGAAAAAAGGATATCGAGCAAGACCGGCAACAGCGTGCGGAAGATCGGAAACGATTATGGGAGGCCTTGCATCGGGAGGGGCTCTGGTCTGCCGAGGCCATCCCCTCAAGCCTTTCGGACGAGATGCTTCAAGCCATGTACCGGTATTTAGCCAGGACACCGTCGCGCCTGCTCATTGTGCAACTTGAAGATTTGTTGGCAGAGCTTGATCCGCCCAATCTTCCTGGAGCACCGGAATCAGTCTATCCTTCCTGGCGAGTGCGTATTGGTCGAGAATTGACTGCTTGGCTCAACGATCCGGCCATCCTGCGTTTTGCTAAAGCGATGCAGCGTGGGCGACGGAAAGGCGGACGCATGCACCAGATATGCAGGGAATAGGTTCCATGAACTTTTCGAGAGAAGGATGGACTGGCAGGCTGTCGCCCAGAAGGCAGATAAGGTGTCTCGCGGGAATGTCAGTTGCGTGATCTTCAGGAGGATACTATGATCAACGATTGTCATGGTCCAATGCTTATCGAGTCTTTTGGAGGAAAACAAGGCGTTTCGCCTAAGTAGGTTGATTCGGAAGAGAGGACGATCCTTCATATGCAAGAGAAAACGTTGACGATGGCCGGTTGGGTGGATGGCTTAACCGACGCGGTTACGGCAAGCCTGGCGCAAATTGTTGCCTATTTACCAACCTTGATTTTGGCGTGCATGCTGCTGGGTCTTGGCTATGTGCTCGCCCGGCTGGTTTCTGTTGTGGTGACCCGCTTGTTGCAATTGATGGGGTTTGACCGGTTGCTGAGTCGAACCGCTGTGCAGACCTTATTGGAGCGATCAGGAACCAAGCAGAAGATTTCTGAAATTTTGGGGATGATTGGTTTTTGGATTATTTTCCTGGTCTTTCTCATTCAAGCGTCTGACACCCTCAGTTTGACGATGGTTTCGGATGCCCTGACGAGTATTGCCTATTATATTCCTAAAGTCGGGATTGCCGTATTGGTGCTGGTTCTGGGGTTAATCGCCGCGAATTTTGTTCGGGAATTGATTACCATGACTTGTAGCTCGGCTGGCATTACCCACGGGACGATGGTGGCCCAGGCCGTCTATGTGGCGGTGGTGTTGTTGATCGTGGTCACGGCCATTGACGCACTCGGGATTAATACGGAATTGTTGAACAATACCATTGTCATCCTCTTAGCAGGATTGATCGGGGGTGCGGCATTGTCGTTTGGGTTGGGGTCACGAAACGCGGTGGCGAATCTCATTGCCGCTCATTATTTGGGGTCAATGGTTCGAGTGGGCATGACAGTAAAAATCGGAGAGAACCAAGGAATCGTGGTTGCGGTTACACCCATTTCGGTTGTGTTGGAAACTCAGGAAGGCCGGGTCATCATTCCTGCTACCCAGGTTACCGAATCAACTGCCGTCATTACCCATCGCGAAGGCTAACATATGGAACTTGAGCATCGGCTTACTCTGGGGTATTTGCAGGCCCATCCTGTGGAAGCGGCCCGTCATTTGGAATCGCTTGATCCTCATGAATCGGCTTCGCTTCTGGAGGCCTTACCCGGGGAGGAAATCGCTGGTGTCTTAGAGCATTGTTTGCCGGTGTCCACGGCAAAAATCATCGAAGAACTTTCCAAAGACCTTGGAGCAGGCGTCTTAGGCGCCATGAATGCCACATCAGCAATCGGGGTCCTTCGGCAATTTGCGGAACCCGTTCGCCAGGACGTGTTGGAACGGTTAGATAATCCGATGGGGGCTACCCTTCGCCGTGCCTTGCGGTATTCACCCAACACGGCAGGAAGTTTAGCGGACCCTCAGGTGTTTACCCTCCCGCCTGATATTGTCGTCGAAGAGGCCATAGACCGTATCCGTACTTATGGTCAGAAAGCCATGTACTATGTCTATGTCATCGATCGCGATAGCAAACTGGAAGGTGTCCTCACATTGAGACAACTCCTGATTGATCGGTCTGATCATTTGGTCGGAACCTTGATGGAGACCCAGATCACGACCTTATCAGCAGAAGCCAATTTGGAAGAAATTCTCAAACACTCTGAGTGGAGCCGATTTCATACCTTGCCGGTGGTCGATCGGTGGGGAACATTTTTCGGGGCCTTGCGATATCGCATGTTACGTAGGATTGAAAAAGATGTCGGAGGCAAAGCCCCGTTGGGATCGGTGAGTGATTCGCTTATGCAACTTTGGGAAGTCTATTCCTTAACCGGCATTCGCTTAATGACCGATGTAGCGGAAACGCTACAAGAACGGAACAAAATAGGGTGAGGGAATTAACCGCACAGGGTGGGACGAAGGTCCGGGGGAGAGGGCATCTCCTCAACGAAGCATTTTTCCAGAACCACCATGAGGAAGCCGCACATATTCTCGAAGAGTATCCGGTGGAGGATATTCTGCGAGTCTTGCAAGGAACCAGTCCGAAAAATGCGGCGAATCTTCTGGCCTGTATCACTCCTCCCGTGGCTGCGGATACCTTGGCGATCATGCCCACCGATTTGCTGAAACAGGTCGTCCCGCATCTTTCCCCGTCATTAGCGGCATCCCTGTTTCAACGGCTGGACGACGATCTCCAACGTGCGATTCTTTTCAGAGTTCCTGAACGGTATGCCCAGGAAATCCTGTCCTACATGACGTATCCGGAGGAATCCGTCGGCCGGATTATGGATCCCAAATTTTTTGTGTTGCAGGAGGAAAGCACGGTCCGGGAAGCCATGGTCCAGGTGCGGATCAGGGCGCAGAAAGATGTTCACGATGTCTATGTCATTGATCGAACCCAAAGGCTCGTGGGCCGGATTTCCGTTCGTGACTTGTTGCTGGTGGATCCGGAAGAAAAACTGCAGTCGGTTATGGTTCAGGATCTTCCCACCATTCATCCTTTGGAGTCGCGAGAAGAGATTATTGAACTCTTTGGTGAACGACATTTTTTTACGATTCCGGTTGTGGATCTGGACGAACGACTATTAGGCGTTGTCCGGAATGAAGCCATTATTAAGGCCAGTCAGGAAGATGCGAGTGCGGACTTGTTAACGATGGTGGGAGCCAATAAAGATGAGCGTGCGCTTTCCCCTGTGTGGTTTTCGGTCCGAAAACGATTGCCATGGTTGCAACTGAATCTGTTAACGGCATTCCTTGCCTCATTCGTCGTGGGAATGTTTGAAGGGACTATTGCAAAATTTACCGCTCTGGCTGTCTTACTTCCGATTGTCGCCGGGCAGTCAGGCAATACCGGAGCGCAATCCCTGGCTGTGGTCATTCGCGGGTTGGCTCTGCGGGATATTCGACCATCCCAATGGCTCAGGGTCAGCGGAAAAGAAGTTTATGTCGCCTTTTTAAATGGCCTGGCAGTCTCTGTCACGGCGTGTTTCGCCGTGGGACTATGGAGCCGGTCATGGGGTTTGGTCTTCATCATTGGATCGTCCATGATTATTTCGATGGTTATTGCGGGGTTATCCGGCGCGATCATTCCCATTGGGTTGAAGGCACTCAAGCAGGATCCGGCTCAATCCTCCTCCATTGTGTTAACCACGGTCACCGATGTGGTCGGGTTTTTCAGCTTCTTAGGTCTTGCCACCTTGCTTTCAAGTTTATTGGAAACGTGATCATTGATCGGCTTGTGGGCAGTATCCCTATTCATGTGCACTCCATCCCTATCCTATCCCCCTCCCGGGCATATTTTTTTTAAAGAAAATTTTTGATTGCCTCCTAACTGATGGTAGGGTAGTATCGTTTTTTCTCTCATTTTTATCTTATGTCATTGAGGAAAGGAGGCTCCATGGTATCACA
>JAUIKP010000439.1 GCA_030430725.1 Nitrospiria bacterium | reverse complement strand
GGAGTGACAGGAAAAAAACGCTGGCAGGTGAATGTATCGCGATGTGTGTACCCAGCTCTGGTGTCAACGTGATGTTCTGTGTTGCCGGGTTTCGCCCCGGCAGGCGAGGCCCTTTTGTTTCGGCAAAAGGACCCAAAACCATTGACGCCCCGTTCGGCCTCAGTGGATTGGGCGGATGCAGGGAAGAGGGCGGGCCAACTCGCAAAGCTCAGACAAGGCCCGCCAAGAAAAAAGAACATCCTCCCATGGGGCCAAACGGCAGACGTCGGACAATGGGGAAATAGAGAAGACAGGAATTCCATATGACAAGGCAACCGCAACGCGCGGGGAATCTTCTGCTATGTAAGCTCGGATGGCTTCGATATCACGGAGTGCTTGAGGTGACCAAATGATTTGAGTCACAACCCGAGCCGACGCTTGACCTGGTCATGCGAAATGCCTTCTCCCGCATCAAGTTCAGCCAAGCCTGCGTCAATCTTGGCGAGAAATACCAGTCGCTCGATAGCGTCGTCATAGGTCGCATCAGATGGCAAATTCTGCAAGGACTCCAGAATCCGGTCTCGTATGGTTTCAGATGACATGTTCCGATTATTCCTTTCCCCTACCGCGAATTAAACTGTCAGAATCGTCCGCCTAACAGAGTCCGCGGTTGAGTGGCTGGCTGGAGGCCCGTCGATTCGACCGGTCTGCGTGCATTCACGCACTGACAGGGCCGCGTGTTCGGTTGCCGCAGGTAGTTGACTGGGAATCCACGCACAGCCTCTGTTCAGGAAGGGGGCGCTTAGGCAATGATACGCTACAAGCGGTGGTTCCCCTGTCTTATTCATAGTGTGTTCACATTCGGATGATCTTGATAGTCTTGATGTCGTCCAGAACTTGGTAGACGAGACGATGCTGAATGTTAATTCTTCGGGAACACGCTCCCGCAAGGTCTCCGATAAGCTTCTCTTAGGACGGTGGGGTTTGGTGGGAATTTTTTGAACAACATTTCGAGGCGTTTTGATGCTTGAGGCTTAAGACCAGACCGCGAAACGTTTTTCGCATCGCGCCAGGCTTGATTGGTATAGACAAGGGTCCAACTCACCAATCAAGGTCCGCTTCGCACTTGTCAGCCGGCGTCTTTAATCCTTTGACTATCGATTCACGCATGCCGGGAATCGACGTGAGATATAGCGTTTCCTGGATGGCACGCCAATCCTCTTCCGACACGAGGACAGCGGAATGGCGTTTACCGGCGATCTGAATCGGCTCATGCGAATCCGCGATATCGTCAAGCAGCGCGTAGAGCTGCTTGCGGGCTTCCGTGGCAGTGATGCTTTTCATTGTGATACCTCCATCGATTACGTACGAATTAACGTGCGCCATTTGCCCCGCTGGGTCAAGTGCCTATATTGGCCAACCGCGTCCGCAGCTGGCCGGCAAGCTGGAAGCCCGTCGATTCGATCTGTCTGCCTGCGTTCACACACGGGCAGCGCCGCGCGGTGAACGTCAGTGAAGGGCAAATGCACGAACCAGGCCGACATCAACGATGTCGGCTGTGCAGCGAAAGTCCAACATGATATGCGGTGGCTGGAATGGAGTCCTGCAATCCCTCCCTAAAGGTCGGAATTTTCTCTAAATCAAAGCAGGACTGTCATGTGACTTCCCGGTGGTGGCCTTTTTTGCGACAGAGATAGTCGACTTGCCCATTTTCTGGGATTGGTGCACAATTTCTTGATATTGAATGGTCAGAAAGAAGAAAGGAGGTTGAATGGTTTCAGCTTAGACCATTGCAGGACAACGGCGGGTTCACACCAAGGAGGTCGCCATGCCAATATTAACGCGATTGCAGGACTATCTCGATGAACGCAAGGTTGCCTATCAGCTAATCCGGCATCAAGAAGCGTATACCGCTTCGGAAATTGCCCATACTCTCCATATTTCCGGAAAGATTTTGGCCAAGGTCGTGATCGTCAAAACGGACGGTCAATTTGTGATGGCGGTGTTACCCTCCAATTACAAAGTGGATTTCGAACGTCTCGCAGAGGTGCTGGGCGGGGAAGATGTGCGTCTGGCCACCGAAGGGGAATTCCAGGAGTTGTTTCCTGACTGTGGTGTCGGGGCCATGCCGCCATTTGGGAATCTTTATGGCCTGGAGGTGTTTGTTGACCAATCACTCACGGAGGATGAGGAGATCGTCTTTCAAGCCGGTTCCCATCTAAGGGCCATGAAGCTCCGGTATCAGGATTTTGCCGACTTGGTCCATCCGATTGTGACCAATTTCCATCTGACAGCGGGAATATCGGGGCACTGAAGTATCCTGTCCGTGGGACAGTTCAGCGGGCTCACCCGAAAGGAATAATGTGCGGAATCCGTCCCAACGGAATCGTTCAATGCAGGCCATTGCAACGCGAGTGGTTCTCCACTCTTTAGAGTGAGTCTGAATGGACAACCTTTCTACTATGCCCAAAATGGGGGTACGGGGACATGTACGAGTCATGATCCAAGTACGTGAGGGGAGGACGAGCCATGAATATTACCTCAACCATCGTCAGGCGTGTGGTGACGATCAATGAGAACCGATCGGTATTCGAGGCGGCCAAACTCATGACTGAGGAGTTTATTGGATCGCTCGTTGTGACCAATGCGACAGGAATCCGGGGGCTGTTGACGGAACGCGAATTGATTAAAAATGTCGTAGGAAAAGGAAAAGATCCCGAGCAGGTCACCATTAAGGATACGATCACTCCCAATCCTTTACGGGTCAGCCCGAATGTTGATGCCGGCCACTGTTTGGATCTGATGAAGGAACACCATTGCCGACATCTTTTGGTCTACGATGGCGAAGAATTTGTGGGGATCGTCTCAGTCCGGGACCTGGTCGTGTTGTTGCTTGAAGAGAAGGAAGAATTGATTCGGCAACTTGAGAAGTATATCACTTCATAGATAGGTCCCTCTCCCCGTCTTCACGCAAGACTTCTGTTAAGTCCTGAAAAGGAATAATTGTTTAACAGAAATTTCCAGGGGACAGGAGACCATCCGTCCCGTCCCCTGGCCACCAAGGGCGGAGATAAGGTCCCACCTGCGGAGGGCCGACGTTGAGACGAACAGGAGGTAGAAGTGGCTCAACCCAACATCACTTTCCCCGCGAGCGGGACCATCACCCACAAGGGATTCTCCTTCGCACATACTGCTGCTCCAATGATTCTTTCCGGAGCTGGAATGGGAGTATGCGACCTCCTCCTTTCTGTCCCCCCCCTCTGGATATTGGGGAAGGAGTTCCCGGGCTGCCTGGAGCTTCCCCCGGGGAGAAGCCTCCGGTTATGGCCCTCGGCGATTATCAATCATCACATCATAGGGTTTCGTTCATTTCCCACGTTAGGGTGTTTTCTTCCTCCAACACCGTCAATTTGCCTTGATTCCATCTGCTCGGTCTGAAGGTCATCAAACCCTTTTTCCATGGTCCCATTGCTGGCTTTCACAG
>JAUIKP010000438.1 GCA_030430725.1 Nitrospiria bacterium | reverse complement strand
CAAAATGGTTTTAGACCCCAAACTTTGACGTCTCGAAACTGAGAAGAAGATCGCATTCGTTCAAACCATTCTCGAACAGCCGCTTTCTCCAGACGATCGCTGAGAATAACCCCCGCGATGGGACGGTCCGATTCGTGGAACCTTTCGAATAAGGTGTTTGCCCCTTTCATACTGTCCACCTGCACGACCTTGACACGCATTTCTTGAAGAAGTTGCGCCATCACCCACCCTGACGATTCCTGAGGACCGATTACCCAGACCACTTTGCCCGCAACCCATGTAGCCTCCGCGCGTGGGTAAGAAGCCGTCCGTGATGCCCGACAGGGAATGTCACACCAAAATATCGATCCATGATTTGGTTGACTCTTCACCCCGACGGACCCGTTCATCAACTCGCCTAATTGCTTGCAAATCGCTAAACCCAAACCGGACCCCCCAAATTTTCGACTCATGGAACTATCCGCCTGGGTAAACACCTGAAAAATTTTGTGTTGAACCTCCTCTGACATACCAATCCCAGTGTCTTGGACCGACAGTCGAATCCACAACCGGGTTTCTTCGTCCGATTCACCAGAAAAAAGATGAAGTTCATCTGGAGGAAGATCACCTTCGGGACTCACTGGCTGAATCAGCGAACCACGCAACAACACCGATCCTTCCATTGTAAATTTCAGGGCATTTGAAAGGTAATTACAAAGAATTTGTCGCAAACGGTGGGGATCGCCCAATAGCTCGGAGGGCACGTCCGGATCAATATACGCTGCCAAATCCAAACCCTTTCGATGAGCCCGCTCTGAGAACAGATCGACAACCTCTTCAAATAAAGACGTCACATTAAACCCAATATTTTCCAGAGCCAATTGACCGGACTCAAGCTTTGAAAAATCCAAAATATCATTTATGATGGTAAGCAACCCCTCGCCGGACATACGGATAATGTTGACACATTCCTGTTGCTCGTGACTGAGAGATGAAGCAAGCAAGACTTCGGCCATACCAATTACTCCGTTTAAGGGAGTGCGAATTTCATGACTCATCACAGCTAAAAACGCTGCCTTGGCTCGAGTAGCAGATTCGGCTTTAATTAACGCCTGATCCAGTTCATGATTTTTTGCTTCCAGGGTATCCGCAAAGGCCGACAATTCTTCTGCAGCTCGCTTAGGTTCGGTAATATCCATACCATACCCACGAAGTAACCCCAAATCGGCATGGGGGGCAAAGGTCCACGAATATTGCCTCCCCCCAACATTCACTTCGTAATGCATCTCTAGATGTCTTTGTGACAAACAACGCTTAGCTAACTCCAAAAACCGATCCGGCAATGCGGTGGAAAAACCGTCCTGACCGATATGCGCTTCTTCCATCAGGCGAACCATAGCGGGATTGGCATACAGAAGTTGTCCTTCCGCATCGACTTCAATTACGGGGAATGGATTTTCCTTCGGAATGAAGGATAATCGGCGAGTTTCCTCGGTCAATTTCATTTCGGAACTAAGGTCTCGAAACATCAACAGGAATCCGGAAGCCTCAACGTCATCCACCACAATTCCCTTCAATTCTACCCAACACCATGTCCCCTGTCGCGTTCGCAAACGGGCCCGGGGTACCCACAGCACCGTTTTTTCTAGAAGTAACCCTGAAAAAGGGCAGACCTCCGTGCCGTCTTCGTCACAGGTGACTAGACATCCCAAGAGGTCATGACAGGAAACATTCGTAGGACAAGCGGCTCCCCACCCTAAGAGGCGCGAGCCGGCTAAATTCATATGAGTGAGTGTTCCCTCTCGATCAACCAGACACACCCCGACCATTAATCCATCCCAGAGGGTCTGAAACAAAAGAGGATTGGACCACATGAGCTAGGAAAAAACTTCGCGAAGGTTAATAGAAGGATCTGTAGAATCAAGCACTTTTGTAATCCTTACTTCATACTTTAATTCTGAATGAGTCCCTAAATTTCTCACCTCGGGATTTTTGAGAATCTCTCCGGTGCATGTCCTTAAAATTTTCACCTGTGGTCTCACGCTCATCTCAGGATTCTGCTTCACCACCACAGCATCCTCACCCGTGGAAAGTTGAACAAGGGTGCCTACAGGATACACTCCCAACACACGAATCATGGCTTCAACAAAGCGTCTCGGAAACTTCCCCTTTTGTGCTTCTTGGTAGACCCGCCGAATCGCTAAAGCCACAGGAAATGATCCCGAGACATTCCCCACAGCGAGCAACTCATCAACGTAATCGGTGAGTCCCAACAATGTTCCAGAATCGGAGATCGGTGTTCCCTTTGAAATGGGGGGATACCCTGAGCCATCAAGATAGGCATGATGCTCCTGTACGATATGAACAATGTCCTCCGAAAAGTCCGATTTTTTTTTAATCAGCGCCGCGCTCATATCCACATGTTGCTGCAACACCGAATTATCAATTCCGATGCTCCCCCATCGTGCCTGAACAAGATTGAGAGGCAACCGCATATAGCCGACATCATGTAATAGGGCGGCGACAGCGATCTCCTCAAGTTGGTTTACCTCCCACTTGAGTTGGAGGCCGACTAAAATCGACAACAAAGCTGTATCAACGACATGAGAATAGAGGGTGGGATCGAACTGTCCAAGGTGCTCAATAAGCATTACCTCAGCGATCAACGTCGGATGGGCTAACGCTTTCTCCACAAATGCTTTGGCCGTTTCCTTTAGGGCGACATGTGGAATGATCTGGCCGGTTTTAACACCTTCGAACATGTCTTCCAATGCCGCAATCGTATCCCCACGCAACCGTAATAACGGTTCTTGATGATCATTATCCAGTCCGTTTTTTCTCTCTGAGGAGCATGACGCGGATGCTTGGCTAAAAGAATTTTCCTGATGGAAAGGGGTGTCCGACTCCGGATGACACTCATGCGTGTCCTCGACCGGATAGAATTCTGTATCGGTCGTCACATCGAGCCCCTTGGCCGTATCAATTTCTACTTCATGAATCCCGGATTGGAGCAATTGCTTCACATCGTGTGAAGACAGAAGTCCGCGGTGACAAAAGAACGGCGACTTCCACCAGGAATCGAGGATTCGAACCAAATACATGCCTGCACATATCTGGGAACAGGCAAGACGCTTTCGAGTCGTCATAGATGAGGGCGCTCCACAGGAAGGGCTAGCCCTTCAAGAATTGCATGATGAACCAGGAAATGGTCCGACGGCCTCACGCTATCCCCTTTCCGCCATACGCCCGTATTTCACACCGTGTTTATCTACAATCCATCTTCGCCATTCGGGATGGATCCCCACTTAGCTGGTACGGAGAGGATGAAGACGTGGCTGTTGGATTCAAGTCTTGTTTTTACCCTCACGTGTCACACTCCATATCACAGGCCCATTGGTGAGGGAAAATTTTTAGGCCGGACAAAGAACAATGACGATTATACCTCGGAGGACACAACCGACATTTGAGGGACTTCACTCATTGTC
>JAUIKP010000437.1 GCA_030430725.1 Nitrospiria bacterium | reverse complement strand
CGGTCTGAGGAAGGAAAAGAATGCATCCTCCCACAATCACTCCGCCAATTAACTGTCTCAAAAGGATCCTCATGACTTTCCTCAATATCATTTCTACCAGCTTACTCAGCATTCATCATGCACACAATCACCAGAATGCCAGAAAACTTCAATCAGTAAGGTAAGCAAACGGGTCATCCGTGACGTCTGACCTTCCTCCCCCTCAATTCGAGAACACGGGAAGGCATCCCTCAGACAAATCCTACACCCTCTTCTTGGCAATGGGAACCCAAAGAATTCAAGAATTTTTGACCAGACTAGAAAAAGAAAGAAGAAAAGAGTTCAAGGTCAATGTTAACAAAGGCTCATGAAAACATTTGCGAAAAGCATGGGAGTGTCATTGGGGCCATGCGAAGCGTTGGTTGGAGAATGAATTGCGCGAAAATAGTTTTCAATGAATCGCCAACTGCGGAATACTTGGCATCCAGCTTTGCCAAATCGGCAGATCATCCCACAGACCTAAACGGGTTAAATACGCCTCACCTTCTCTCCCAATGACTCCGTCCCCATCCTGAGCGATCCCTCCTCCCTCAACAAAATTTCCGGCATACACCGCAGTCAAAGGACCGAAGGCCGCATGGGGAACCTTCCATGGATCATCATGAAACGCCGCAATGGCCAGTAGCACCTCATCTATACCCCATCGCGCCAGAAAAGTGGCTCCACTTTCCCCGTGAGTATACCCTAAGACCCGTCTTTCCAACACCGCCAAACTTCCTCCCCGGCTTTGCGATGTCTCTACGACCGTCGTAAATACCGCTGGATGCTGAGTCAATAACACAAGCATGCCAATATCATGAAGCACCCCCCCCACAAACGATTGCCAGACCATGCGTGGATTCGATCCCTGATTCAAGGCAATTCGTGCAGCCAAGTACCCCGTTCTTAGGCTATGCCGCCACAGCGCTGCAGTACACGAAGGATTGACGGCACATCCCTCGGATAAGAGAAATACCTCGATCCCTAAGTCTAAGGCACGTTCCAGATCAACCGGGATCATTCCCGCATCACCCACTATTGCCTGCACATGCATTTCCACTTCAAGATCAAGATAAAGTAACGCTTGAGATGGAAGCTCATCAAATTGTGTGTGCCCTCTCATCAGCGACTGCGGTGAAAAAGATCTGGACCAGGGCACCAGCGTTTCTCCAGCATGAACCGAAAAGGCCCAATTTTCACGGGTACGTTCTTCCTCTCCCTTCCAAGAGTCATCATCTGTTTGACGCCAACAGTCAATCACGGGTAATACTCCAGGAAATACAAAAAGATTGCAGAGCCCTGAAAGCTTCCTCTCACACCTTCAAAATTTTCTCGGTTCCAGCAGACTGAGTCTTGAGGTAGGGATCCGTAAGACAGACCATATAAAATGCAAACTAAAGGAAGAGGCAACAGAACAACACAACGCTCATGAAGAGACGGTCAGAAAAAGATTGAATACGCTGGATAAAGAAGTTACAAACCGGGAAAGTAAAAATTCCCGGGCAGGTCTAGAAAAAATGTGGCGCCTTGTCCCGTACCCTTACTTTGAGCGCGCAGCGCCCCACCCATATTTTTTGCCATTAACGCACCATGATGCAGACTCAAGCCCCGTCTTCCATATTTGGCGCTATACCCTTGTCCAAATATTTTTGTAATGTCGTCCGGAGGAATCCCGCTCCCGGTATCCTGAACTTCCAAGCAAAGAGAATCCGGAGGGCCAATGATGAGTTTGATACGCACAACTAAGTGCCTCTGGGCACTCGATTCCATTGCCTGACAGGCATTGCGAATAATATCCACCAAAATTTGAAGGAGTTGATGCTTATCCACGATGAGCGGTGGAACCTCCTGAAACTCCTGCGTAACCGCAACATTGGTTTCCTCCAATAACTTTTGATTCACGGCCAGGGCTTCCGCCGTCACCTCCGCCACACATACTTGTTCCGTCATTCCATTGGGCTTAGCCAGATCCTGTTGGGCGGCAACACATTGCTGAGCATGCCCGGTATTCTCCCTCAAGCGCTCTAATTCCAACAATGCCACTCGCTGCTCTTCCTTCAATTGCCCTGATAATTTCCCCAAATAATCCGGTACTTGTTTGCCCTTGGGATTCTGCGATAGATACGTTCCAAGATCTTCACGATGCTTATCCAATAACTGTGAGATCCGACCTACATCTCCCACCATGGAGTTTTTCAATAGATCCGTGATGACCCCGATAGAGACATTGATGCTATTTAACACATTACCCACGTTATGCAGCACACCCGTCGCCACCTCGACCATTCCCAGCTGTCTTGAGGTTTCTATTAACTGCTCATGCAATTGCCGCTTCTCTTCTTCCATCCGTTTTCGTTCAGTGATATCCTGGGCAACACATACCAACCCCTGAAATTGTCCCTGCAAATCCTGCATCATCGAACCAGAGACGGAAATGGTAATTTTCTGTCCCTCATGAGTCAGGAAACTGGATTCTACACCACTCACCGATCCTTGAAGTAAAAGATTTTCGATGACAGCACCTTGGGAAAATTCCTCGCCAAAAATCAAGCCGGGCGACTGTCCAATGAGCTCATTCTCCTGATAACCCAAAAGGTTTAGCAAAGAAGGATTCACCGCTCCAATAGTCATATCGGCGTTAATGACTACGAGAGAGTCGGCCATCGATCTGAGAATATTCTCAACATAATATCTGGAAGCCGCTAATTCGCCACGAGCAGATTCCAATGCCCCCGTCGCCTCTTCACTATTAGGGGCATAAATATCCAGATAGGTGATAGAGGAACAACTGTTTTCATTAGAGTCGGTTGCCCTATCAAACGCAGCCTGCACGGGTTTCGATAAGGGCAGGCTCAAACAACTGGCTAATTGAAAGACCTCCTCTCCAAGAAATGGGATCCGAAGTACCGCCCATTGCTCGGGCCGGCTCACAACCAGTCGATGAGGCCAGGATGCGCGATCAGAGGGAAGACAGAAGATGCACCGTAAGGTCT
This sequence comes from Nitrospiria bacterium, assembly GCA_030430725.1. Lineage (GTDB taxonomy): Bacteria > Nitrospirota > Nitrospiria > Nitrospirales > UBA8639 > Nitrospira_E. Next base: position 457 of record JAUIKP010000437.1, on the reverse strand, counting down.
GATCACATCTCCACAGCCCTTCAGCCAGATCTCGCACGATCTCCCATTCCCCTGAACGACCCTCAATAATAACGAGAGCAAAAGGATTGTTCGCAGCTTGAGCCTCTGCGAACTTTGTTAAAACTTGAGGCCCCATTTCCACGCTGACAAGGGTGAACTGCGGTAAACATGGCTGAGCACCCGAATGCACAAAACGTTTGTCACTTAATATGCTCTCTACCGGTTGGCCATTCACAGACGGCACAGACAACGCATCGCGCAACTTGTCTTGGGTGTCTGGATGCGTCCAAACCAGTAATACAGGGCGATGCGCAGAAATCAGTGCCATAAATTATAAGGAAATCAAAAAACTTCTCCCCAAAATACACAAAGCAGATGCCACCAACCCATTCTTCTCCCAATCGGTAAGGCTCTGTGGGTCATCTTTGGAACTGGCCGTCAACTCTTTTCATCGCTG
>JAUIKP010000436.1 GCA_030430725.1 Nitrospiria bacterium | reverse complement strand
GTTGGTCAGATTTTAGGTCAGCATGATGTCAACATTGCCAGGATGCAATGTGCCAGAGTCGAGCGTGGTGCATCAGCATTGCTGATTATTGGTCTGGATGCCCCGCTTGGTTCTGCCGTGTTGGATCTTCTCAAGAATGAGAAAGATATTCTGTCCGTTCGTATGGTTGATCTCAGCTAGCTTGACGGTTTCTTTCTGCAGGCTATCTTGGCCAAGCATTTCGAGTTGGCAGGTTCTCTTCCATACGCCTCATGAAACCACTCCGCTCGCTTATCCCCATTGGTACAGCAACATTACTTCCCCATACGGCGCAAAGCGTTCGGTGGTTGGAAGATCAATTGTTAGCTCATTGTTCGACCTGGGGCTATCAGGAAATCATTCTCCCTACCTTTGAGTATCTCGATGTATTGGCCGTGGGCTTGGCTCCTGAAATCCTAGAGAAATGCTATAAATTTGCGGATTGGGCATCAGGGAGAATTCTTGTCTTGCGGCCTGATGCGACTGCGCAGATTGCCAGGATGGTGGCCATGGGCCTTGGAGGAGAAAATCTTCCCTTGCGGTTTTCCTATCGGACTACGGTATTTCGATATGAACCGGAACATCGGGGGCGGGACCATGAAGTATTTCAGGTTGGGTTTGAACTTCTTGGTACTGATACTTCTCAAAGTGATGCCGAAGTCGTGACCTTATTGGCGGGGCTTCTGGAGCGGATTGGGTTGCCAGAATGGAAAATTTCTCTTGGTCATGTCGGATTTTTTAAAGCATTGTTGTCCCAATCCGGTCTGTCTATGAGTGGGCGAAAGCAGGCAGAGATCGCGGCAGCCGATAAAGACCTCCCTCAGCTCGAAAAAATATTAGAGACTGAACGGTTATCTCGTTCTAAGGTAAAAGACATATTGCAGGTGCCTGAACGGTACGGCCGTGAGGAAGTGCTGGAATGGGGAATGCGAATTGCTGGGAAGGATAGCCAATTGCTGAAGCCCTTGAAACGTCTGACGCAGGTGTATCGGCAATTAATGGTAAACGGCGTGCAAGATCATATTCTTTTGGATCTTGGTGAATTTCGTGGTTTTGACTATTACGATGGAGTCGTGTTTGATGTCTTTACCTCCACGTTCGGGAGTGAAATCGGTGGAGGAGGGCGTTACAATCACTTGGTTGGCCGGTTTGGCCGAGACCTTTCCGCCATTGGCTTAGGATTGGATTTGGATCGCGTGTTTTCCGCGTTGGAGCGGGGAGGAAAGGTGGGCGGCAACGGGTTGAATCCAATGAGAATTTTTATTTCTCCTCATCAATCTGAGGCATCCTTTGCTCTTGCGCAACGATTACGGGGGGCTGGAATTTGTGTGATTGAAGAAATGATAGAAGGGTCTCCAAAATCTGCTTTAAGCTGGGTTATCACAGCTGCTCGGCGTCGCGGGGTGACGTGTGCAATGCTTTTTGAGGAAAAGACTTCCACCCCACAATCGGTGCTCTTACTAGAATTCACCTCTTTTTCTCAAAAACCCCGGAAAACCCGGATGCCAGTCCAAGAACTTCCTCAACGGTTACAAGCAATCAGCCATGGCAATATCTGAAGCCCAAGAGGTTCGAGTTCCTCCCCAAAATCTCGAAGCGGAACAATCCGTCCTTGGAGCGATTCTTCTTGATAATGCTGCCCTCAATCGAGCGATGGAAATTTTATCGGAGGAAGATTTTTATCGAACGGGAAACCGGGTTGTGTATCGTGGCATGGTGGCATTGTCAGAACGGAATCAACCTGTTGATCAAATTACCCTGACAGACTACTTACGAGGGACCGGCGAACTCGACCAGATAGGGGGCGCTGCGTATATTGCAGAAATTGTACAGGTGGTTCCCAGTGCCGCCAATATCCGGTATCACAGTAATATTGTTCGAGATAAATCCTTGCTTCGTGGCCTCGTGCGAACCGCCACTGAGGTGGCCATGCGAGGCTATGAGGGCACGACGGGGACGAATGAACTTCTTGAATTTGCGGAACGGGAAATTTTTCGATTGGCTCAGGGGCATTTGGGCGGCACGTTTGCGCCTGTGAGTAGTGTCATAAAGGATAGTGTTGAGATTGTTGACCGTTTGTATAGCCGTAAAGAGCGGATCACTGGAGTGCCGACCGGGTTTTCTGACTTGGATAATATGCTGGCCGGGCTTCAGCCATCTGATTTAATTATAGTGGCGGGTAGGCCGAGTATGGGGAAGACCAGTTTGGCCTTAGGGATGGTGGAATATGCTTCACTTCGATCCAATGCCGTAGTCGGAATCTTTAGCTTAGAAATGTCCCGGGCGCAACTGGTCTTGCGTATGTTGAGTTCTCAGGCCCTGTTAGACTCCCATGGTCTTCGGACTGGGCAGTTGACTAAACATGATTGGGTCGCCTTAACTGAGGCAGCGAGTCGGCTGGAGCAGGCAAGGATTTTCATAGATGATTCCGGAAATTTGACTCTTCAGCAAATGCGAGGAAAGGCTCGACGGTTGAAAGCCGAACATGGGTTGGACCTCCTGGTGGTCGATTATCTGCAATTGATGGAGGGGCGAGGAGATTCAGAATCTCGCCAGCAAGAAATTTCCGATATTTCCCGAGCCTTGAAAGGATTGGCGAAAGAGTTGAATATTCCCGTGATTGCCCTTTCTCAGTTGAGCCGGGCGGTGGAAAATCGAAAGCCGCCCATCCCCGTGCTAGCTGATTTGCGCGAGTCTGGTGCGATTGAGCAGGATGCCGATGTAGTGATGTTTATCTATCGCGAAGAGGTCTATGAGCCGGATACTGAGCAGAAAGGCATTGCGCAAATCCTGGTGAGAAAACATCGTAATGGACCCATTGGAGAAGTGGATCTGCAATTTCATGACCGGTATGCCAAATTTAATAACTTAACGAGAGAGAGACAGGCTGGTATAGTATAGTGAGTTGTTGAGGGACGGTATATGAATTCTACGACTGTGCATGCTATGGCGAAGAAGGTTCGGTCAGGAGGGACATTCCCAATGTGGTCGGGTCGTCTGAAAACGCTTTTATGGGGAATTCCACTCCTAGTGGTGTCCTGCGGGACAGCTCCTCCTCCCACTTTAAATGGACAGGAGGCGTCCATGGTGACGCGGGAAACCGTTCACCCTCAGGCCTACTATCACTTCCTTCGAGGGTCCCTTGCCGAGTTGAATAATGATGCCACAACAGCTCTAGAGGAATATCAGGCAGGGTTGGCATTTGACGCGGATTCGATGTTTTTGAAATTTCGGCTTGCCAAACTGCATTTCTCTATGTCGCATCTGACTGAAGCGGTAGATTTAGCAAGACAAATTCCTGTGTCTGAAATCTCCCAGGCGGCAATGTTTTTCGATTTGGCGAAAATTTTTGCCGGTGGAGGTGAAACCGGACGGGCTGTGGAGATTTTGACGGAAGGGGAGCGACTCTTTCCTCAGGATGAACGGATATACGTTTCTCATGGTACTCTTCTATTAAATATTAAAGAGCTTCAAAT
>JAUIKP010000008.1 GCA_030430725.1 Nitrospiria bacterium | reverse complement strand
TATTATTGATAGCCAGTCTGACCGGCATGGTGTTTGCCGGGGATTTGTTCAATCTTTTCGTTTTCTTAGAAGTATCCGCCCTGTGTGCCTATGCCTTGGTCGGGTTGGCCGGTGGGAAGGCACTTGTTGCCGGATTCCGGTATTTAATTTTAGGCACCTTCGGAGCCTCCTTATATCTCCTGGGAGTGGGATATTTGTATGCCGAGACGGGTACGCTCAACATGGCGGATCTGGCTCAGCGGGTGCCCTCTTTGGTGGCATCCAAGGCCTTTGCGGTTGGTGTGTTATTCATGTTCATTGGGCTGGGTATCAAGATGGCGTTGGTGCCGCTCCACGGGTGGTTGCCGGATGCGTATACGTATGCGCCAGACAGGGTGTCACCCATTCTGGCCTCGTTAGTGACCAAGGTCGCTCTGTATGGATGGATTCGCATTATGTTTTGGGTGCTCGGAGCTCAGGCGGTGGTCTACCAGATCCCTATCCTGTTTTTAGTGGGAGTGTTGGGGGCTCTTGCAGCCCTGGTTGGCGCATTCCTGGCTCTGTCCCAGATAGAAATCAAACGCATGTTTGCGTATGGAGGGCTTTCGCATATCGGATTGATTCTGGTGGGGATTAGTCTCGGAAATCAAACAGGTTTTGCCGGAGGAGTGTTTTACCTCTTGAATGATGCCGTGATGCAAGCGGGATTGTTTTTTTGGGCTGGGGCGATTATTCATCTGTATGGGGTTCGTACGATTGAGGATCTTGGGCGATCACAAGGAGGAGCGGGATGGATGTCGGTGTCCCTGGTGGTTATAGCCCTGTCGATGATCGGGATTCCTCCAACCGGGGGGTTTTTTGGAAAATGGTATATCATTCTTGGCGCGGTGGAAGCGCAGAACTACCTTGCCATTGGCGCGGTGCTGATCGCGACTCTGTTAACTCTGGCTTACTTCGTTAAATTATTTGAACGGGTGTTTCGGGACCGGTCGGCCCAGCAGCCTCCTCCCATCCGTGAAGTTCCGTTGGCGGTACAAATGGGTCTCGGCGCCACATCCGTGGCGGTCATTGTTTTGGGACTGATGAGCGATCACATTGTCGGCTTTCTCCTCAAGAACGCGATTCCACCCGGGCTGTAGCAGGATTGGGCAAATGGTGTTCTTCTGATATGACATTCCTTATCCTTATTCCCCTCCTTCCTCTCATGGCCGTTCTGGTTCTCGTGCTGGGAAAACCCTGGCTGGGAGAGCAAGGCCATAAGATCGGCATCCCTGCGATGGCCCTCTCTTTCGCTTTTTCTGCTATTGCGTTTGCTCAAGTGGCAACTGAAGGGGCGTTCTCCATTCCTCTCTATCGATTGATGAAATCGGGAGACCTGGTTGTCGATTTGGGCCTCTACATCGACCAGCTCACGGTGTTGCTCCTGCTCTTGGTGACTGGTGTGAGCAGCGTGGTGCATGTGTATGCGTCACGTTATATGATCGGCGATCCACGGTATAATCGCTTCTTTGCGGTCATCGCCCTGTTTACGTTCGCAATGATCATGCTGGTTTTGAGCAATAATCTGCTCATGATGTTTGTGTTCTGGGAGATCATGGGTATCTGTTCTTATTTGTTAATTTCTCATTGGGGGGAGCGGCAATCATCGGCTCAAGCCGCGACCAAGGCCTTTCTCGTGAATTCGGTCGCGGATGTGGGCTTAGGTTTTGGGGTCATTCTGACTTATTCCACTTTTGGAACACTCGATATCCAAACCATTTTAGCGGAAGCTCCATCGCTACAAGGAAATACCATCAACCTGTTCGGCTGGCTGGGGATGGACGTGCCCATTCACATCCTGACACTCATTACACTGTTTCTTTTCCTGGGAGCCATGGGAAAATCCGCACAAGTGCCATTCCATGTCTGGCTCCCTTTTGCCATGGAAGCGCCCACCCCTGTTTCCGCTTTGATTCACGCCGCGACCATGGTGAATGCCGGCCCCTTTTTGTTGGTTCGCATGAGTCCCCTGGTGATACTTTCGCCGGAAGCCATGACTGTCATTGCGGTCATCGGGGGTATGACAGCACTTTTTGCAACCCTTGTTTCCCTGACTCAGGTGGATATTAAGCGCATGCTGGCGTTTTCCACCATTGGTCAAATCGGTTTCATGATCATGACCTGCGGAGTCGGAGCCTTTGTCATCTCGATTTTTCATATGTTGGCCCATGGCTGTTTAAAGGGATTCTTATTTTTATCGACGGGAAATGCACTTCGTTCCGTTGGCTCCCATGGGCATGCGCCTTCGTCGCTTGCTCGTCATGGGTCATCAATGCTTTCTATGGGGCATTTAGTGTTAGGAGCTCTACTGTTGGGCTGTCTTCCCCCGTTTCTGATTTTTTTCGGACCGTATGAGCAATTATGGATGATTCAACCCGGATCCTCAGCCCAATGGACGTTTTGGATTCTGGGATTTCTGACAGTATTTTTCTCATCCATGTATGTCATGCGGGGTGTGCTGGTGTTGTTTGGTGAACCGCTTTCGACAGGCCATGGAAGTGGAGTGGGAAAGCAGGCCCTGAAGCCGCGTTTCTTTTCTCCCATCCATCTTCTGGGAATCTTGATTGTCATGGGAATGTTTGGAAGCCTGTTGCTGGTCTTGTGGAGTTGGTTTTTGGAATTTCTGGCCCCTGTCGTGGGACATCGGATGGCTCACATTCCAAGGGAAACTTCGAGTGAGACCGGCTTTCAACTTATTTTTGCATTTGTTGTGGCACTGGGCGGTATCGTAGTTGGGTACTTTTCCTTGACAAAATTTTCGGGTTCCTGGTTCCAACAATCGGAAATGAGTAAGCGATGGTATGTCCACTTTCTGAATAAATTGTATTTTGACGAAATATATGATGCGTATGTTGTGGTGCCTACCCTCCGGTTGGCCCGATGGCTCTGGCGGGTTGTCGACCGGAATGTGTTTGACGCCCTGATCATGGGAATCGCATATGTGTCGGTGTCGGCGGCAAAGTGGATGTGGCGGGTAGTGGATCTTCGTGGGATTGACGGGCTGGTAGTAGGTTTGGGACGGAACAGCGTAGGAATGGCCGGTTGGCTCTGGCGGGTGGTGGACCTTCGCGGTGTCGATCGGGTCGTCGTGGGTATCGGCCAACGCAGCTTAGGTATCGCCAACTGGCTATGGAAAAGAATCGAGATTAAAGTTCTCGACAAGAATGTGATTCGTGCCGGAAATCAAGCAGCGAGCACAGGGAATATGATGCAGGAACTGGAACCTCGCACGTTACAGCACCACTTACTGGTCATGATTTTCTGGCTCATTGTGGGGATTGGGTTGTTGTTTTGGCTTGTCGTGTGACTCTGCAAATAGTGTGTCAGTGATCAAGGGGAACGAACACGACACTGAAGTTTCAACTCGGGGTGCGTGAAAAACGAGAGGGCGTCTTTCATGTCCTGGATGTGCCATGATCGGCATGTCATGAAGGGGAGACTATGAACACAATCTTCACGGAACATCTTTTGAGTATCATGATTGCGATGCCGTTTTTAGGCATTGGGATTATCGCTTGTATACAGAATCAGGAATGGATTCGACGCGTGGCTCTAGGGTGTACGCTGGGGGATGGTGTTCTTGCACTCGTGCTTTTGAGAGAATTTGATTTCTCCACTCAAGGCATGCAATTCGTGGAGCGGATGGCATGGATGCCGACCTTTAATATTCAATATGCTGTCGGGGTGGATGGCATTAGTCTTCTCCTGATTTTACTCACGACCCTGCTTTGTCCCTTTTGCGTCCTATGCTCCTGGAAGTCAATTACCACTCGTGTACGCTCATTTATGGCCATGATTTTGTTGGTGGAAGGGGCCATGATTGTGGTGTTTACCGCTCTAGACCTGTTTTTGTTTTTCATGTTGTGGGAAGTCACGATGATTCCTATGTATTTTATGATTATTCTGTGGGGGGGGCCCCAACGCATAGCGGCTGGCATCAAATTCGTTCTCTACAGTTTGTCAGGTAGCCTAATCTTACTCTTGGCGATACTCGGATTGTACGTGGAAGGGGGGCGGACATTCGATATTTTAGCGTTGGCAGAGAACACGTATTCTCCTGACGCCCAGTTTTGGATTTTTCTGGCGTTTTTCATGGCTTTTGCCATTAAATTACCCATGTTGCCGTTTCACACATGGCTCCCGGATGCCCATTCCGAAGCTCCCACGGCGGGAAGCGTTCTGTTGGCAGGCGTACTCTTGAAAATGGGTGGATATGGATTCCTACGATTTTGTCTCCCTATGTTTCCTGAAGCCTCCGTGACCTTTGCTCCGTTTATCTTGTGGTTATCCGTGGCGGCTATTGTGTATGGGGGGTATATGGCCTTGGCCCAGTCGGACCTGAAGAAGCTGGTGGCGTATTCGTCCATTTCGCATATGGGATTCGTAACATTGGGAATTTTCGTGTTCAATAATCATGGTATTCAAGGAGCCATCTTGCAGATGGTGAATCATGGAATAACCACCGGAGCCCTCTTTTTGGCTGTCGGCCAATTGTATGATCGGACTCATAGCCGGTCGATTCAGGATTACGGAGGATTACAAAAATCGATGCCTCGGTTTGTGGCACTTTTTTGTCTGTTTTCCGTGGCATCCTTCGGACTCCCTGGGACGTGCAATTTTATTGGAGAATTTTTGGTTCTTGTCGGAACATCTTTTCAAAGCTACATGATGGTGTTGTTGTCCATGGGGGGCATTGTCCTCGCGGCGGCGTATATGCTCTGGATGCTCCAACGGGTGGTGTTGGGGCAACCCAAAAATTCGACCATTGCGCAACTACCGGATCTGAGTATGCGAGAGCTGGCCACGGTAATCCCTCTTGCGGTTTTAATCTTGGGGATCGGCTTGTACCCGTCACCGCTTATGGAAATGATGGATTCCAGTGTCACGAATTTGGTTCAGCATATGGCTCAATATCAGGTCGGCATGGTTCACGAGGTGGTGCTTCGGTAAACGACGAGGCTGCAGCAGCAGGGACAAAGTCGACCTCCTGAAGGCCCTATTCTGAGAGATCTCTGGGTTGGTGAGAACGAGTGATGACGATCAAGTCTCTTCCATAGGCCAATCCTCTTCGTGCCCATATTCCCCCCTTTTTATCTTTCCCTATTTATCCCCTGTGAATTGAAACCGTCTCATTTGATCTCATTGGGATATATTGACCGGCCATTCTGACCACTTTGAGCAACTTTCTCCTTGTTCCTGTTGGTTTTCTCAAGTGTCCTATCCAGAATGCCGACAATAATCTTCTCTGCTCTTTTGGTGGTAGACGAATCTTCCGGGCACTCCGGAAGGATGAAGATGGCACCCGGAAGAGTGGCTCGAAACCATTTAGGCCCAAAGTTACCAACCAGTCTTGAATTCTCAGGTGTCATTGATAGCAGAGAACCTGGGGGGAAAAGAGTCGGTGAAGGGGAAGGAGCAAGCACAATGAAACTGGGCAACACTTTACTTGTGGCAATGGCGTGTATGGTTGTGGTCGGGTGTGTGAGTCAACAATCACATGAACGTGCTTTGCAGGAATACGAACAAAGCCAAGAGTCCACGATAGCGGAACTCGAACGATTGCAGCAGGCTGTTGAAGAGAAGCAAATTGAAGTCATGCAGCTTCAAGAAACGAAGACGGCCCTCGAGCATACCGTTGAAGTGCAAGACCAAATGAAGGAAGAACAATTAGCCGCGGTTCAACAAGAAGTCGAAGCACTGTATACGCAAATTCGAAAACTCGGAAATGCGGAAGGAACCGTTTCTCTGACCGACCCTCTTTTTGGAGGAGAGCCGGTGGATTTTCATGATTTGGCAGCCGCCCTCGCAAAGGTCAGATCCGGTTTAAACGGGCAAATCAGCCAGATGTCCCACCTTCGTGAACAGAATGGTCTCTTGGAAAACGAGCTTTCGGCATTGGAAGCCAGGCTCAAAGAGGTAGAGCATTTAAAACATGAATTGGAATTGGTCCGAAAAGCTCGGGAAGCGCAGGAAGCGCAATTGGCAAAGGTCAAGTATGAAGTGCTCACAGTCGGTGAAGAGATCGATCGCATTACCAAGGCGCTTGAAGATAAATTTGGCAAAAGTCTGGTGGTAACTCAACACCATGACCGATTAGTCCTGACCATGTTGGGGCAAGTCCTGTTTGATTCCGGTGAGGCGGATTTGACTCCCCTAGGGCTCGAGATTATGAAACAGGTGGGCCAGGTGTTAGCGACCTTGCCGGGGAAAAATATCCAAGTCGAAGGCCACACGGACAGCCACCGGATTTATGGCCGGCTGCAAAAACAGTATCCGACGAATTGGGAACTTTCAACCGCACGGGCCACCACAGTCTTGCGGTATCTGATTGAGCAAACGGGAATGGATCCAAAGCAATTTTCAGCCACCGGATATGCCGATAAGCGACCGGTCATGACTAATGAGACCGAGGAGGGCAGAGCCCAAAATCGCCGGGTAGAAATAGTCCTCTATCCTGATCGAGTCATCCAGGAAAAGGAAGCTGTTGCGACACTGGCCCGGTAATCAGAGGCGGAAGCTACAGTAAGCGGTAGGGCTTCAGAGGTGAATTTCTGAGTCTTTACTATTCAAATTCCCTCCTACATCCAGCCATGAGTCAATTTTCCTGGAGAGGTGCTGTTTCCTCTCTCTTAGTTTCTATCTGATTTCTGCAACCATTAATGTCCTAGCGGTTCTGTGGGATTGCCCGAGCCAGTCAAGCTATGATGGTGGATGAATCCAGTATCGTATAGAAATGTCGTCGCCGGATCTAAGAAAAAATACACGGCAAACAGGCCGACATTCGCCATGGTCAAGGTATAGGGAAGCGCCATCCACACCATTTTCCCATAGGATAAGCGGATTACCGGAGCTAGTGAGGAGGTTAATAAAAACAAAAATGCGGCTTGTCCGTTTGGGGTGGCCACACTTGGGATATTGGTGCCGGTATTAATGGCAACCGCTAAAAGATCAAACTGATCGCGGGTAATGGTGCCCGCATGAAAGGCACGGAGCACTTCCTGGATGTAAACCGTCGCAACAAAGACGTTGTCGCTGATGGCGGACAGAAGGCCATTGGCCAGGTAAAACATGCCGATTTGATACGATCCTTCCAAACTCAACCCATACCCAATGATGCCGGAAAACAGGTTCTGGTCCTGGATAACGGCTACAATGGCGAAAAAGACAACAAGGAGCGCCGTAAAGGGAAGCGCTTCCTTAAAAGCCTCTCCAAGTTGATGCTCTTCGATAATCCCGTTGAAGGCGGTAATAAACACGATCACCGAGAGTCCGATGATTCCGACCTCCGCGAGGTGAAAGGCTAAGGCAACAATCAGCCACATGCCGGCAATCGCTTGAATGATAAGCTTTGCGGTGTCCCCGGAATCCCGTCGTTTCTGTTGTTCGGTTTCGAAATCTACCAAAATGAGACGAACCGAATCCGGGAGTTGAAAGCCATAATCAAACCATCGTAATTTCTCGACGATCATGCAGGTGATCAATCCCGTGGCCAAGACCGGAAGGGTGATGGGGGCCATGCGCAAGAAAAACTCCATAAATTCCCAGCCCGCTTTGTCCGCAATCAATAAATTTTGGGGTTCCCCCACGAGAGTACAGACTCCTCCCAATGCCGTCCCAACGGCTCCGTGCATTAATAAATTGCGAAGAAAGCCTCGAAAATTGTCTAAATTTTCCCTGTGAAGTGCGTCGATTTCATGATCGCTTGTCGAATCATGGGAGGTTTGAGACGACTTGCCAGAGGCAACGCGGTGGTAAATGTTATAGAAACCCAACGCGACGGCTATGATGACCGCCGTGACGGTCAAGGCATCGAGGAAAGCCGATAGAAAGGCACCCATGATAGAAAACAAGAGTCCCAACAACATTTTTGAACGGACGCCCAATAAAATTTTTGTAAACAGAAACAACAGCAAATCTTTCATGAAGTAGATTCCGGCCACCATGAAAATCAATAACAGAATCACTTGGAAATTATTGAGTGCTTCATGATAGACCGTCGCGGGGGTCGTCATGCCCAATAGAACGGCCTCAAGTGCGAGCAAGCCACCGGGTTGTAGAGGATAACTTTTGAGAGCCAGTGCCAGCGTAAAAATAAATTCCAGGATGAGTACCCATCCGGTGTAAAAAGACCCAATGCTCATCAACAAAATGGGATTGAGGATTAAGAATCCCAGAATGGTCAGCTTGTACCAGGTTGGAGTGTGGTTCAGGAAATTCTGTATGAGCGCTTGTGGAACGGTCGTCTTCATTTCAGTTGGGTAACCTTTCGGACCAGTGGTCCCAGATGGAGTCTGACTGATTAAATTAATACCGCTATGGTTATTACGTCGATTGGGATCTTTCTCGGATCGGGACCTTTCAGGTGGTGCAAGTCGTAAGGAGTTCCTCAGCTTACCCTACGAATGCCCCTTCAAAATCAGGGGAAGCTACCTTGTTAATTAATAGACCTCATGAGGATTCTCGGTGTTCAGATTGCACTTCTGTGGGAGGAACATCGTACGGATGGGTCGATCCGCCAATATGGGCTGCGTGGCGTAACGCATCCAATCGAAAAGGGTATCGATGTTCAGGTGGGACCTGATCGAGCACCCCGAGTCCTTTGAGGACTCGAGCGACCCCCGGACGCATACCCACGAAGAAGACCTGCTGCTGATGGGTTTTCACCATCGCCACCATGTCCTCGATGGCTAATGCAGCGGTTCCGTCGATGGAAGGCACCGATGTGAGATCGAGAACCACGCTGGAAAAGATATTGAAATTTTTCACAGATTCTAATCGACGAACCATATCTTTAGCGGATCCGAAGCTCATCGGCCCATTCACATGAATCAAGATAATGCGTTCGGAGTTTCGGCTCAGAATGCGTTGTTCCTCTTTTGACAGCGGTGTTTCTAGCGAGGTACCCGTGATCAGACTGAGATTTTCAAGTTCCAGATCAGACATTCGCTTTACGAACATCACGCTGGCCAGTACCACGCCAATTCCCACCGCCGTGATGAGGTCGACTAAAACAGTGACCAATAAGACTACAATCATCACCAGAACCTCGGTTCGTGGAGCTTGTACCATATGCTTCAAAAATCGCCAATCAATAATATCAAATCCAACTTTGACAAGGAGACCTGCAAGAACCGCAAGTGGAATTTTTTCGGCAAAAGGGCCTAATCCAAGCAGAGTGCCTAGAAGGACGACGGCCATAAACATGCCAGAGAGAGGCGTGCGGCCTCCGGTTCGAATGTTTGCTACGGATCGCATGGTGGCCCCGGCTCCGGGAAGGCCTCCAAAAAACCCCGCAGCCATATTGCCAATACCCTGGCCGATCAATTCCCGGTTGGAGTCATGTTGGGTCCGTGTCATGTTGTCACACACGAGAGAAGTCAGCAGGCTATCAATCGTTCCCAATAATGCCAGAACAAGGGCTTCTTCGATCATCATGACAAGAGCATCGGTATGCATGGTTGGCCAAATCAATGTGGGGAATCCTGTCGGAATGTCTCCGATAACCGGAAGGGTTGGAAAGAATATCTCAGCAACGATCGTTCCAACGATGAGAGCCAACAACACTGGGGGAAGACGTTTGCCGATAGAGGGAGGAGTGAGGTAGACAATGGCCAATGTGAGAGAACCTACCAAGATTGCGGAGAAAGAAAACGACGAGAGGTATTCAGGCATTGCCATGAGGTTGTCCACGACTTTGGACTTCGGTTCCAAGCCGAGAAAGGGGGCGACCTGAAGAATAAGAATAATTCCTCCGATGCCGCTCATGAATCCTGAAATGACAGGATAGGGGACCAAAGTGATATAACGACCAAATCCCATCAGTCCAAATAAGACTTGAAATACCCCGCCGAGGATGACGGCCGTAAATGCCACTGCCGGTTCATCGGCAAAGTTCAGGATGATGCCGGCCATCACCACAGTCATCGGACCGGTCGGTCCTGAGGCCTGTGCAGGAGTTCCACCGAACAGGGCAGCAAAAAATCCTACAAAAATAGCTCCATACAGACCGGCAATGGCCCCGAGTCCCGATGTCACTCCAAAGGCCAAGGCTAGCGGCAACGCGACGACTGCTGCCACTAATCCCCCATACAGGTCTCCCCGTATGTTATTAAAATGAAGGCCATGAACCCATGAAAGCACTGGAAATGTAGCAGTCATTTTTTAGGAGAAAGGCAGTAGATTCCGATGGAAGGTCACAGATGCTACCAGGAGAAGATACGTCGCGTACATGTCGTTGTTTACCAGGAACTTGGGCGGAACCTTGATGCACAGGATCATCGATTATCCGTTTAGACTTTGCTTTGCGGTCCGCTGGATGAATTGGCCAATTTGAAGACCAATGGATGCAAACATGTCCAATAGTTCTTTGTCGGGCTTTTGAATATCCCTGTGAAAAAATTCGATGACGCCAACAATTTCGGTCCCCGATTTCATGGGGAAGGCGAATCCGGAATGGAGACCCTCTTGTGCGGCAGCGGCCGCGCGCGGAAAATTCGGGTCGGACACTACATCGGTGATCCATGACGGTTTGCCACTTTTCCAAACCCGACCGGGTAATCCCACTCCTCGTGCAAACGTTATCGCTTGTGAGGCCTGACGAAAGGCATCGAGGTTTAAGTGAGGGGAGTGCCAGACATTAAGGCAACGCAATACCTGTTGTGAGGAGTCCAGTGTCCAAATAGCTCCGAGATCCCATCCTAAATTGTCACCAATGGCTTCCAGAATAGGGGAAGCCGCCTGCGTCATTCCAGCTGATTCGGCGAGCACATTGGTTAAACTGTGATGCGTGGCCAGTCGACGTTCCTTATGTTCCCGTTCGATGCATTGGCCGATTTGAAAACCGATATTCGAAAGCCGTTGAAGCAACATATCATCCGCTTCTTCAGGGTATGGAGAGAAAAATTCGAGAACCGCTCTCGTATTGCCGGCTAGGCAAATGGGAATGGCGAAACCGGCGTGAAGTCCTACTTCCAGGGCCGCCTGGCTCCTAGGGTCTTTGGGGTAGTCGGCAAGGTCTCTGATCCAAAGAGGGTTTCGAATGTCCCACACCTGCCCGGCCAGTCCCGCAGGAGGCGTGAGTGCCCAACCGGCGTGTGAAGTTGACATCGCTTGCGCTTGAGGAGAGTCGGATGGCCAAATGGCGGCGGCTCCAAGGGCCTGTCGGTGATAGTCCATCCGCCAGAGGATCCCCACCCTCCAATCCAGTGTGTGGCAAATGGCTTTGAGAATTTGGGGATATGTCTCTGAAACGCTCGTCGCGGTAGTCAGGATGTCTGCGATGGCGTCGTGTAATGCCAGGCGTCGCTCCGCACGCTTACGATCAGTAATATCAATACCAAACCCAATGAGGCCCGGTTGGTCGCCTTCCAATTGGCACAGACAATTTAAAAACCACCAGGGCTTTCCCTGCAAGATTCCATTGCTTTCGTAAAACACTGAATTGGCAAGTGTGCCTTGTTTGATTTGGTTTTTTATCCGATCAGGTGGTTCCAAGGGAATTCGGCCAAGGGCGGTCAGTTCCTTTAGCCCAAAACGAGTCAGGCCGCGACCAAAGGAATCATGCATGACCCCTTCCTGATCGATTCGAAATGCCACCGCCGGCATATTCGACAATATGCCGGACAGCATGGAACTCTGGTCGCGAGTGGCCTCGTCAGACTCTCTCACCTGCATGGCTAACAGAGCTGTCGACCAAATCGCAAATAAGGCAATCGACCGATTTGTCATACCTATCCACGGCTCGGCTCCGGGGGGCGAAAGATAATGTCCGACAACCGCTAACACCGTACAAAGTCCTGCCAGGCGCAACGGATCATTTTTATCCGGAGACCGGAGGGCAATCAGCACCACAGCGACATACGGGACCGCTTCGGCGACTCCCATAGGGAGGAAGAGGTCCACGACAAAGACCAGGGTGGCCACAAGCAGGGCTAGAGCTAAGACTTGCCCACGGTTTTTTTGGGGACGTTCAACCGGGTTTTGAAGGGATAGGGAACTTGGCATGTGATCATATGGGAGTACATGAAAATGGGGAATACGACACAAATCTTCTCCCATCATTCAGTCATAATCATTGGGTACCACGATACGAAAAGCACGCCGGTGAAGGCAAGAGAAATCAGCGGAAATTGATGCTCCATGTTGTCAGTCGAGGACGCAGGATATTTGAAGAAGACCCGCTGATTTCTGAGGAGAATTTGTGTGCGGAGGCGAAAGAGCTTGAAGTGGCTCCGAAGGCTCGACGGCCTTTTTCCTCTTATGCGATGATAATAAATGGAGGGATGATAGACCTTGACGCGTATGAGTTCCACATCTCCTTACATCCATATTTATCACGTTGCCGGGCTGGATGACCGGGACCGTGGGTTCAATCGGCAAGTCCATGTTATTCCCTGTGAAGGAGGATTCCAGGCTCGGCTCCGCTATGAATCGCTCCAGATAAATGTCGATCCCGTTCCTACCGAAGACCAGGTTTTGCAAGGACTCATTCACGTGTTACATGAGAGGGGCTATCGGCAATTACGAACCCAACGTATCTTTATTGGGGAGCAGTATCTTGGGAATCAGGAACTGTGGGTGGAATATCCTGATCCCGAGGTCCCCCTTGAAACGAGGAAAACATGGTGGTTGGCCTGGATCCGTCAGATTGTTGGGCGCTCCTTGCTCCCATAAGGTTTCCACGTATCACCAGACCAAATTTCGTCTGGATGGTCTAGCGGACCTTCCTGTGCCGGGATTAAGTGGAGCCAGCAAGAGTATGCCGACCTCCGATCCCGGATTCTGTAGAAGAGCCAGAGGGAAAGTAGCTGATGATTCGACGAGGGTTTAGGCATTCCCTGATTTTGGAAGAAAGATCGACGGGTCGAATGGCACTGACGATGGTAAGCGCTTCATCCTCCTCAGACAGATTCAGAATAATCGGTTCATTCGGAGATGTGGATTCATCATAAACGAGAATGACCGGTCTAAGCCGGTTTGCAAGGTTGACACTGGTGACGATTCCAATTTTCTGATTACTCAAGTTGACCAGTGAGCCTGGAGGGTAGACACCCAGCTGACTGATTAATGAGACGACGGCGTCATGCCATAGTGTGTGCCGGCATTTGACATATAAATAGGATAGAGCCTCTGAGGGAATGAGAGATTTGGCTGGATCCTGATGATGGCACAGTTCATCGTACTCATCCACCACCATGACAATTTTGGCGAAATGGCTGATTTGGTCCTCTTTTTTCCCTGTTGGAAATCCTGACCCGTTGAGACGTTCATGGTGCTGGCGAATCACGTCAATCGCTTCATAGGGGAAATTGGGCAACTTCTCGGCCAACTCCACCCCGTATTTCGGATGAGTGCTCAAAAAATTTTTCCGTTCGGATGCAGACATCATCCCTTTTCGAAATAATTGCTCTGCCGGAAACTTGAGTTCGCCTATATCATGAAATAGAGCCCCGAGAGCCAGTTTTTCAGCGTCTTCGCGCGATAACCCTAAATCCTGCCCGACCATGAGAGATAATGAACACACATTGAGTGCATGGAGAAAAAATTCCTCTTTGGTCTCGTTGGAACCGATCAGGTTCAGCAGTGCTCTTGAATTGTCAGCTATATCAAGAATCTCATACAGCTCTCCGACAATTTTCTGTGCCGTCCGGAGTCCACGGGGTCGCCCAGATATCACGTCCTGCATGACCTGTTTGGCTTCGTGCACCACTTCCTGAAATTGACCCTCAACGGCTTGCAGATGTTCCTGGTAGACCTGGAAGGCCTGGTGCTGGGCGACTTTTCTTTGAATAGGATCTTCCGGAGTGGCGTCTTTTTCTGAAAAATCGTGTGAGGTAATGGGCTCGTATTCTGTCGAGGGTTCTTTGTCTGGTTCTACCATGCTTGGAACCACCTTCCGGTCAGGCTCCTTGGTGTGGTCGGAACGAATTCCTTCGGGGTCGGAACGATCTGGATCGAAATACAACTTGACCTGTGTGAGCCCACGAAGTGTTTCGAGGTCTTTCGCCGCTTCGATTTTGAATGAATTGGTTGGGAAAGGATGACTGAACCAGGATCCCTCAATCTTGATGTACAATCCCAGTCGCAGAGCGTTTGCGTGAAGAGGAACGAAGGGCATGTTAGCTCACGATTTTAGTCATTAGTCATGATTGGGCTCGTCCGGCAATTGAGTCCTGTTGTTGTGTGTGGTCCTAGGGCAAAGAACAGGCAGGTTGTCTGCCCCGTTGTGGGCCGTTTATCTACAAAAATGTTGCCCACTGATTTTGTCGGACGGAACGAAGGCAAAATTAAGGGGAAATTCCCAAAAAGAGTAAAAAAGGAGTTGAGAATGGCGTGCCATCGAAAATGGTGAATCAGTCAGCCTAAGAGACCGGATGGGTCCAATAAATGACGGGAATGATCTGGTAAACGATTGCCCTATAGGGATGTGTAAGAGGGTGTATCTCAGGTGGACCTGGAATCGCATCTTCGGCAACGTATTGGAGCCTGGCGGGGACAAAGCCAAGCCTTGTTTGAGTGAGTGCCGAACCTGCGGGGTCAATAATTCAGATTCATGGTGACATGGTCATGAGATTCTCCAGATCGTGACGATTCCAGGGGGGAATGTCCGATGATGCCGTCCAGGGTGTGATTGATGATTAAGCGGATCTCATCTCGGTTTTCTTGAAGGACTTGGTTGGGGGGGATGTTGTTGGACCTCGATCTTAACTCGAACAAGGCTTGGTCGCATTCCATGGCAATTTCCCGGACTTTGGTATACGCTCCCATGGCGACGATTCCGGAAAATTATCTTCCGTTCCGGTGAGTTTCTATTTCTCACAGTAGGTCAAAAAGTGCGGACCTGATTCCATGCTTGGTCATATTCATGCCCAAGCGCAAAGACCCTAAGGGGGGATGATTCTGTTCATGAATCGCAAAACGACTCACTAATGGATGCAGACCGGATGGGTGGAGAAACATCGTGATGAGGTTACCGCTCTTTTACATGGAATACGACTGACGCATGTTTAAAGCGAGGACAGGCACAGCGTGACCGCTGAGGGGATCCGGTCCCGACACTCTCTTATAATGATGAAGATTGGGTTTGGTGGGTGGACGTTTCCGTTTTCACCGGAGTCTTAAGGGGGTATCTGTTAGATAAGTCTACGTCTGAGTTATAGACGTTTAGCGGGCAAACAGTTTTTTTCTGATAGAAAAGAATTCAGGCTGGCCTTCCGTTAATTGTAGAAATCTCACGAAATATTGATTTGCTAACCGATTATTTCCCATTCGCTCATACGCATAGCCCATATTCAAATGGATATGGGGCAAATCCGGTTGGAGTGCCTCGGCTTGCCGAAGTTCATGCACTGCAAGTTGGAAACTCCCTTGTTGCTGAGCCACCAGTGCTCGTTGGATCCACAATTGGGGAACTTTGTCGTTTCGTGCGAGGCCGCTCAAAAAATACTGATCGGCCTCCTCAAGTTGGCCTGCCCCCAAATACGCCGTTCCCATCCAAAACCATGGTTCCCAAGTAACGGGGGGGTCATGGAAAAGGGGAGAGAGCATGGCCTGTGCCTCGTGGTATTCACCGTTTTGGATAAGTTCTCGGGCACGATGGAGCCAATTGGCTGGAGATTGCCGCGGTGAACCTAAGTCCGGAGTGTCCATCTGCAATCCCTCGTTTTTCAGAGGAAGAGCTGTCGTGTTCACAGGGGCAGAAGGCTCGTCAATCACAAGAGATGTGGTGGTCGTGGGCTCATCCGGATTGATTTTTACTTCCTCTAGATCGGCTTCCAACGGGATGGGAGTGTCCGTCTCATCCACGGATGGGAATTCGGCAATATCCGAATCAGGTTGTTCTGTTTGGGCAAGGGCTGAGACTGGAGGACGGTTTCCGATTTCCTTTGGACCAGTGATCGGGTGTGTCGGTGCGAGGTCTGTGGTGTTGTGAGACATTGAAATGGCTGTGGCCACGGTTTTCGGTTGAGGGACATCGTATGTGGGGGGTATTAATTGTGTTGCAGGTACGGTGGAGTCAGGAGTTTCTCCCGCGGGTTGTGTGGGGAGGGCAGGTTTGACATTTAATGGAGAGGATGGCTCCATTGACGCACTATCTTGGGAGGTGGGCAATTCCTCATCCGGTTCCTGGGCAGCAGATACTGGAAGGCTCTCAACTGGGTCAGCAATTGGTATCTGCGTGGTTTTAATCGAGACTGAATGACCAGGTGGAGTCTCCGAAAGTGGAGGAGACTGTAAGAGGGCCACACGCTGCCTGGCAAAAGAAGAGGCTTCTGTTGGCATTCCGATGTCCAGGTGGAAACCGATCCAGTAAGCAGCCATACCGAGACTGCACAGTCCGATTGCCATGCCCATCCCAACTAACCAAAACTTTAACGGAGAGGGCCGGCGGTGCCAACCCGGTTCTCTTCTTACTCTGGCTGGAAGAATCAGGGGAGCTTGCCGAGTCGTCTCAGTCTCTTCACTTTTGGTCTGAGTCTGAAGTCGCTGGAGTGTGTCGGCGATGATACTCATGGTCTGTTGGGTTTTCGTGATCCTCTCACTATGGGAGAAATTCTTTGGTTGCGCGCCAGATCATCAGGGGAGTCACGGTATGTCGCCCTTGAGCATACGCGGCTAACAGAGCCCGGTCGCACAGTTGATTGATGCGTCGCGGAACTCCACGACTCCAAGCATAAATGAGCCAGAGCACTCCCACACCAAAATGCAGTCGGTGTCTGGCATCGGCGATATGCAGTCGATGTCGGATGTATGCACGAGTCTCCTGCCAGGTAAATGATTCAAGTCGATAGCGAACGCTAATGCGTTGGCGTAATGGACGAAGGGTACGAGTCGCCAGCTTTTGTTCTAATTCCGGTTGTCCAACCAGCAGGAGACACATCAACTTATCTTTTTCGGTATCCAGATTAGAGAGAAGCCGAAGTCCTTCCAGGACTTTTCCACTCAACCGGTGGGCTTCGTCTACCAACACGACGACCCGTTCTCCTTCCCCGGCCAGACGAAGCAACAGTTTTGGCAATTCCCGTTGTAAGGCCCCAAGTGACTGATCCTCAGGTAATGTTCCGGTTAAATCTTCATAAATGGATACAAGTAAATCAGAATAGGACTGGTCCGGATTCATAAGGTAGGCGAACCGGACGCCGGTCGGCGGATGCCGAAGCAAATGCCGGCACAATAGTGTTTTGCCGAGACCTACTTCTCCGGTCAGCATGGTAAGTCCACCACTGGCTATGCCAAATCTGAGATGGTTCAGCGCTTCCAGATGGTGGCTGCCGGGAAAAAAATAATCGGTATCCGGCGTGAGGCGAAATGGGGGTTCAGAAAACCCCAATTCCTGATAGCAAAGGCTGAGATCTAAGGTTGTCATCATGAGGCTCGTATAATTTTAGGAGAGAGAAAGATGACCAATTCACTTTTCTTTTTGGCGGTGTAGGTTCCCTTGAATAAGCGACCAAGGTAAGGAATGTCACCTAAGAAAGGAACCTTCCGCTCGGTTTCAGAGCTTTCCTCTTGGATGAGTCCACCGATAATGACCATTTCTCCATCTTTCATCCTGACCAATCCGGAGGATTGCTTGACATCCAAAACCGGTGCAGTGGCTCCCCCCTCACCTCTTTCAGCGCCAGGCGACTCCCTAATTTCACGGAGTCGGGACAGAATAGGAGTCACATCCAGCATAATCCATCCATCTTCGGAAATTTGGGGTGTGACGGAAAGGACCAAGCCTACCGTCACCGATCGCACCTGTTCAGTGACAATATTGCCGCTGCCGGCAGTCCCTTGAGCGACGGTTGAAGAAAAGAATGGTTCATCGGTGGCGACTTTAATCAACGCCGGCTGGTTATTCATGGTGACCACGCGAGGTTGAGAGATCACACGAATGTCGCCCTGTTCTTCCAGAGCTGAGAGCATTCCATCAAAGCTCCCATCCTCAAAAGAGATCGTGGTCGTGGCGGCCTTCGCCATGAACCCTCCGAATGGGGCGGTAATTATATTGGCAAGGGTAATGGCCCCATTTGTCCCATCGAAATTGATTCTGCTCCAATCGATTCCAAGGCTAAATTGATCATCCAGGGCGACTTCATAAATTCGTACCTCGATCTCCACTTGTCGGTACAGAGCCTCGTGAACGCTTTTGAGAAAATCGTCAATTTCATCGACCCGTTTATATCGATCGGATATTTGAATGGTTCCTGAGAGACGATTAACCACGAGTCGTCCCTCTTCGGACATCAGAGTCTTAATTTGGGTTTCCAATTCTTCCCAGAATTTTATTTCGTCCTCCTGGTTCACCGTGATTTGTCCGGTGTCCTGTGATGCGCTGCTTCCACTTCCCCCACTGGAGCCCGAGCTAAGCTGGGCACGGTTTTGTCCTGTTCCACTTCGAACGAGACGGATGTAATCGACGTTCAATGTTTTCGTTTTGAATTGTCTGACCTGGATCAGGTTCTGGTGGTGTTCCCAATAATAGCCGTGAGCTTCCAAAATGGCCGACATGGCTTGTTCCAGTGGAAGTTGATGAAAGTCGACGGTGATGGTGCCGCTGATTTCTGGCCCGGCCACAATATTTAAATGATTGCTCCGAGCAAACAACGCCAAGGCGTCGATGACAGGCAGGTCTTGTGCGCGAAACGAATACAAGGGCCCCAAAGAAGGGGCAGGTGTTGGTGCCGGAGGTTTGGGAAGATCGCCGATAAGCCACATGCGATCCTCTAGCGAAAATGTTGACTGAGGGTTGTTTCCGGGTAGGGGGGACATTTCTGAATTCAAGGGAAATTTCTGGGAGGTTTGTGTGGAGTTGGCATCTGAAATAGATCGGTCTACATCCGGGTTGGAGATGGTACATCCCCACAGGCTGGACATGCTCAAGAAAGCCAGGATTTGAAAGACTCGGACGCCATATGTGATATATGGTCCGTTGGACGGTTGACGGGAAATCATGGAATTCTGAAGGATGAGTGTCGTGTTGTGTCCCATGTCGTCTTTCATAGAATGATGCGGAATGTTATGACGTTGCTTCCTCAGAAAATGTTAACCATTGGGTTTTTCCCTGGTGTTTGAGCCACACCCCTTTGGCCTGAATGGACAGGACCTGATACCCCATAACCATTTCTCCTTCATTCACCACGGTCCGGTTGATCACCGCACTCCGTTGGTCACCGTCGACGGCAATGGCTTTAAGCGTTAGCGCATGCTTCATCTGTGGGTACTTACCTGTTTGGTCCGTTCCCATTGATGGTGGGGACGAGTGAGCCTGAGAGGCGACCACGATGGGGGCAAAAGGATCACGACGAACGTGTTCGCTCCATTGAGCAGCCTCATCGTCATGGGGTCGCCCTTCAGGAGTAAGGGGAGAG
>JAUIKP010000435.1 GCA_030430725.1 Nitrospiria bacterium | reverse complement strand
AGGGATCACGACAAGTTGGGAGCGATCGGTATACGGAACGGTCTCGCAACCCATCGTCATCCCTATCAACATCAACATAGAACAGAATCGTTTTGCCTGCTGAAGACGACTCATATTGAATTGGTTGTCCATGGATGTTCTCACTTTACGACAAAAATTTTCTCACCATTTATACGGCGTTGTTTAAAAATGTAAGAAAATGATGACGGTACCGGATAGGTCAATGCAAAAGACAAGTGATTTGTAACAGGCGGAGAAAATGTCCAGATTTCCGATAACCAGTCTTCTTCCCGAAGAGTCTGATGTACGGCCAGTTGGAGGAAATAGACTCTGCCTTCAGAATCCCGGACGGCAGAAATGAGAGCTTATTCAGATTGGGAAATAGGGCCGGCTGGTAAGGGGGAATTAGGTTTGAAAATGACGAATGGCAAACTCAATGCGATCTTGGACTGTAGTAAGACCCTGTGCAGATTGTTCTACCAAATGTAAGCGGGGAAGAAGCCCGGAGCGATTCGCAATTTGAATATTCAACCCCGGGCGGGCGTTCACCTCCAACAGTAAAGGTCCCTGATCTCTGTCGAGAACAATATCAACTCCCAGGTACCCCAATTTGAAAATATCATAACATTGGGAGGCCAATGCCAAAAGGCTCTTCCAATTAGGAATGACTAGACCCGTGACGGAATTATTCGTATCAGGATGTTCGCTGACAATATCATTCAATAACACGGCTGTTGAGGTTGTACCTGTCGCCATATGGATACCCACTCCCAAGGCACCCTGATGCAAATTGGCTTTTCCATCTGACATCCGTGTGGGCAGGCGAACCATCGCCATGACGGGCACGCCGAGAAGGACTATGATCCTGATATCCGGAACACCCTGGTAACTGATTGATTCGAAGATTGGGTCAAAATTTACGCAATACTCTATGAGGGCCGTATCGGCCGCACCACCCAGGCTATACATGCCACTTAACACGTTGGAAATATGATGCTGCAATGTATCCAATGAAAGGATCACCCCATTCGCTTTCCGATATTTATTCTTAACCAATCCTTTGATCACCACGATGCCATCGCCTCCGCTTCCATGAGCGGGTTTAATCACAAATTCCGTATGGGCACGCAATAATTGGGGAAGATCGCGAATTTGTCTTTCAATTTCAATTTTCCCGTAAAGTTCCGGAACAGCCATGCCTGCTTGGGAACAGAGTGTTTTCGTTTGAGCTTTATCGTCGACTAAGGGGAAAAATCGACGTTGATTGAAACCCAACGTATAAATGGCATTCCGTTGGTTCAGACCCAGAATGCCCTGTTTGGATAGGTTGCGGAATCCCTTGAACATATTATGAGGATTGTAACAGTCCTTGAAACCGGCGGACTTCAAGTAGGCGGTAACCCGTGTACCGTCCCAAAGCAATGGTACAGGCTAAGAGAACGAGCAGTAATTCAGGAAAGGTAAAAAACATATAATCCATTGTTTCCAGACTCATGAGTAAATAGGTGAGTGAGGCTACCGCCAGGCTTCCTGTCGCCTGCTGAAGCGCTTCACCCGGACCTCGTTCATCCCAAACAATCGACATGCGTTCAATGGTCATGGTGACAATGACCATAGGGAATAAGGCCACAGAGAGTCCTCTGACAATTCCCAGGTGGTGGGAGAGGACACTTAACGCACCCATCATTAACACCACAACAATGAGGACGGCAGCGAGGCGGGGAACCAACAGCAGTTTTAAATGTTCCAAATAAAATCGAACCGCCAATCCTAATGCGATTAACAGGGAAAAAAGAGTGATTCCCCATAGCAATTGAGTTTCTCTGAAGGCCAACGCGATGAGAATGGGCATAAACGTCCCAAATGTTTTTAAGCCGACAACATTTCTCAGCAGGACCAGGAGAAAGGCACCAACGGGAATGAGAATAAGGATGTGATACACGATCTGTTTTTCCACGGGAAGACTGAAGAGAGAAAATTTCAACCAGCCGGGATTCATGACCATGCCCCGGGCAACCGCAGCTTGTATGGCTTTTTCATGGTTCGGGCTGGCGGAAAGACGAAATTCAAGTTCCTTCCCTCCATCAATGTGGAATAAGGGGGAATCGCCACGCCACCAGGCAAGATAGTTATCCGGTATTCCGGTTTTGATCTCCTCAAGATCGAAGGGTACCCACGTATCTTTGTCAAAGACTTCAATCCAGGCCTTCAGGTTAACGGTTCGAGCTTCCCTGCTCAGTTCGATCCCATGAACCACACGGGCAGGTGTGCCGTTTAAGGTGATTATTTGGGCGATGGCTTGTTCTTTCGGTTGTTGGGAAAGGAGAAGGGCCTCATAGGAATCCGGATTGTTTTTGGTAAATCGCCGAATCAGCCCTAATGTTAAGGAGTTGGTATCTGCCGATTGTTTTTTGACTTCAGCGAGAAGGGCCATGGCAGCTTGAAGAAAGGCCCCTTCAAGGTTGGGGAGTTTTCCCTGGGAATCTTTGGATTGCTGAAGAGCATCAGTAAACTGTTGAAATTCCGTTTCCCAATTCTTCATTTGGCGAATGATGCCGCGATAGTAAAGGATTTGGACCCCTTCTGCATGGCGTTTCGACCAGGTAACCAAGCGGTTCGGTCCCTCTGTTTGTTCCGTGACGCCGTATTCCTGCCCAATGAAAGATTCTGTAGTAATGATATAGGGGAGAATGGATTGTGGGGTAAACATGGACACCTGTACAGGCCCACCTGTTGCTCGAAAGCTGATTCGGCTCTCCACGTTCCAAACTTCAGATGTACTTTCGGGATTGAGTGGGAACCCTAGCACGAGGACTTTATACAGAAAAATGGAAAGGCCCAAAAGAGAAAGTAAAAAAATCAGAGAAATGAAATGAAGGCGGTTCACTTTGTCGATTGAGAGGGGCAGTCGGGTTTTAAAAGATGGGTTGTGGAAGCATCGACAATAAAATGGTGTGATAAAAACATTCGCCCAATCAATAAAGGATATTGGTAATTACTGCGATCGGTGAGATTCACTTCGGTTTGTTCAACATGCGCCCCCAGACAGAGATCTAAAAGAACAACCGGGCGTTCAGAGGGTTTTTGCTTGTGTCGTTTGATTTTGACAGTTCGATAAACCTTGCGTTCGAGGGTTGTCTGTGTCCCGTCCTGGCCTATGATGTCAAATTTGACCCAAGGTTCATTCTTCCGGGAAAACGTGGATAAATTTTCGGCGTGCAAAGAGGCACTCTTCGCTCCGGTATCCAATTTGGCTTCAAGACGAATGGAATCCGGAAAGAGGATGACCTCTTCAACCCATCCAGCGCGTATGGGAGAGTCCTTAGCCATAAGAAATGGGGAAGGCTGAAAAAAGGCGAAGGTCAAGATGAATGCCATGATGAGTCGAGCGTGCAATGGAAAAACCATCATGAGCACAAGACCGTGTCTAAATAACATGAATGTTTTGGAGATAATCCCATCTCCATTCGTTATCGCCTGAAATTTGGCGTGCAGATATCGGGAATGTTTTAGAGGTAAGGC
>JAUIKP010000434.1 GCA_030430725.1 Nitrospiria bacterium | reverse complement strand
GGCTTTGACCTGGGAAGGTAAGAATGTTTTTACGTCTATCCCATTTTCCAGAACGTTTCCGGAATCCATCACCACAGAGCTTTCCTTCCCATCCATGACTCGCATTATTGCCATCACCAATCAAAAAGGCGGGAGCGGGAAAACGACAACCGCCGTGAATCTTGCCGCGACACTGGGCGAACTCAAGCGTCGCGTGTTGCTGGTAGACCTCGATCCCCAGGCCTCAGCTTCGAACTGGTATGGGATGACCGAAGAGGGAAAAGGGCTCTTCGAGGCCTTTACGGAATCCAGAAATCTCAAGGATCTTATCCATCAGACCGGTGTGCCCATGGTTGAGATGATCCCTGCCTCCTCCTGGCTGGTGGGGGTGGATAAGGCGTTGGCCGGGGAGGTCGGGGCAGAAATGATTCTGACCCGTCACCTCGCTCACCTGTCTGGACGATGGGATTATATTCTTCTCGATTGTTCGCCCACGCTTGGCATTGTCACCATCAATGCGTTGGTCGCCGCCAAAGAAATGCTCATTCCCGTTGAGGCCCATGTGATGGCCTTGCGCGGATTGGCTCATCTGCTTCAAACGGTGGAGACGATCCGTGTCAGACTGAACCCGGATTTAGGGATTTCCGGAATATTGGCCTGTCGGGTCGATGCTCGCACACGGCATGCATTGGAAGTGGTTGCCCAACTCCGGAAGCGATTTGGCAAGCAGGTGTTTCAGGTCGTTGTGAGGGAAAGTATTCGTCTGGCGGAATGTCCATCATTCAGGAAACCCGTGATACTGTATGACCCACAAGGGAATGGCGCCAAAGACTATCGGGCCTTGGCAAAAGAAGTGAAAAAACAGGAAAAGCGATCAGGAGTGAAGGGGTAAGCATCTTCTCTGTTTTGCAAAGGAGGCGTGGTTTATGATCAAGCGAAGCACCATCGGGACCAATCCTTTGGATGAGATCATTTCGAATCCACTAGGGGCTGCGATACCTGATCACCGTACAGGTTCAGGATCTTCACCGCTTCAGGAAGGGGGGGAACAGAAAAACGGAAACAGGCCCACCGGTCCGCACTCTGTGGCGGATCACCTGTATGATGACCACAAACAGAGGACACAGCTTCATGCGGTTTCACAGAAAAATGGGTCTCAACGGAAATCCAGGAATTCCCAAGAGGGTCCTGCACCGGCAGCTCAAGTAACCGGTGAGGTGCTTCCGGCGACCGGTCCATTATCGGAACGTCTTGTCGAACTTGAAAAAGAAAATCTTTGCCTGAAGTGGGCATTGGGGATCATCCTCACACCTCTTGCTCTGTTAGCCTTATTGGGGTAGGCCCGATTCGATCGAATGGCACTTTTCTCCCGGCGACAAGGGAGGGAGTCTTCAACGTTCTCCTTCAGGAAAGTTCACCGAACCTGTGTAAAATGGCACTGATAAACAGGATTCAGGTCATGGGCAGGTTAATGAAACAGCAACCCCCCCATAATTTTATGCATGCTCCTTTTAACGGTATCCACATCACATTGATTTGGGCCTTCAAAGATTTTTATCAAGAACAATCAGCATTGGAAGGGCCTCCCGGTGCAGATACATTGCTTTCGACTCCAAGAAAAGGGCTTGCTTCAACTCACCGAAGAAAGACCTCGGGCATCATGGCTTGGTGATGGGATCGTCCGTTTATTGGACATTGATACTCCCGACTGTACCAAAGAGCTGGCTGAAGTGCTTGGCCCCTTGCATCTGGATGCCGCTCTGCTGGATAAACTGGAATCCCAATCCGGGGGTGTCTGTGTTGAAACCTTCTCTCACGCCTTGTTTCTTCGATTTCCACGCCCGGCCTTACATGATTTTAAAGATCCCTATATTACTGCGATCTGTGTAAGGGAAACACTCATTGTTCTACACAATGAATTATATTTGTCACCGGAACAAATTCTCGCGAGGATCGATCGGTTCGGAGGGATCGGATCCACCACCATCACTGACCTTCTTCTTCATATCCTGTTATTGGCTATTAATCGTGATATCGAATTGTATCAGCAAACTCGACAAATGATTGGGGAATTGTCAAATGACTTTGCCCAGAGTCCCAACAACGACGTCCTCAATGATATTCAGAACCTGACCAATCACGTGAGCCGCCTCCAATCGACGACCGAGGACCGTCTCATTCTCTTTGGAGGCTTACTGACGTTAAAATCTCCTCTATTGGATTTGAATGAAGTCCGATTGTATTTGAAGGAAGCCATGAACGAGTTAAACCAAATGCAGCGGTGGCTGGAACGTTTGGAGGGGCGGCTACAGGGATTATCCCAACACTACAATTTGTCGATTCAAAATAGCACGAACAACCGACTTCGAGTCCTGACGGTGATCTCGGCCATTTTTATGCCACTTACACTTATTGCCGGTATTTACGGGATGAATTTCACAAATATGCCGGAACTTCACACGTCCTATGGATACTATATTATCCTTATTCTGATGGTCTTGCTTGGTGTGGGGTTGGGAATATTTTTCTATGTACGGGGCTGGTTTGAGTAGGAGCTTGCTTCAAAAGGTAGTGAACTCCTAGGAAAAGGACGGGAGTCTTTTTTGCCCCTTCTTAAGGAAATGGCCTTACCTGACGAATTCCTTTTACACACCGATACAACTCTTTCAGGTCATTCGCCCTTGGGTCTCGCAAGGAATCCAGACCTGGTTGAGTTGTGGTGTGGTCTGAAGCGTTCCACACCCAATCGGAAACGCTATTTGTCTGGTGATGAGTCCTCCCCAGATTCCTTATCCGGTTCTTCTTTAGTTGGCGGGCTGTCCTTAAGAATCGAGGCGAACTCATTCCAGGAAATAGCGCCATCCTGATCCTTGTCGAGTGCCTTTAAAACGCCTTCCACCCATAGTTTTCGGGTTAGAAAATTTCCTACATGAGCATCGACAAGGAGTTGCTCCAACGCGGATGAACCGATCTTTAAATCCTGGCCGTCAATGGAATCGTAATGGTCGAAGCCTTTACGAAAGTCACCGTCAAATTTCTTTTTGACCAGCTGACGAATTTTTATAATCAACTCCTCCTCTTCGTCTCCCACTCCATCTCCTTTCTATTAATTGCAGGGTTTGGCTCCCGCATCAGTCCGGTGCGGGGTTTTTCGAAAATCGAACATAAACCCATCAGGGCTTTTCAGTCGGAGTTCATCCCCACGGAAGGCATAGTCAAGGCGAATACGTTCACCTCCTGTCGATTCGATCAAGAGGAGCGCGTTGCCTTGAATAAGATAGGTTCCTGAATGGCAAAACCCTTCCGGTTCGTGCCATGTGAATTTCCCATCCTGGCCCAAGACCAGCATGACATGCCGGTCTGCGTCGGGGGCCAGCGCCCCGGAAAAAAATGGAGAAGGATGGGTAATCCCCGTGCCTCCCCACGACCCGGTCAATAGGCGGTCCTGAGAGGTACAGGCCAACACCCCGGCCGCGCAGTATACGGTCAACGTCAACCAGTGTCGGCCCAAGGACAGCTGTCCTCGTCGATAGGGATTCATCATTCATTCT
>JAUIKP010000433.1 GCA_030430725.1 Nitrospiria bacterium | reverse complement strand
ACGCCAAAGATACAAAGAGCGGCTCAACTCGCCGGGCTCAAACAAGGGCCGCAACGGATAAGAGCGTCCCTCCCTGGGACCATACGGCAGGCGTCGGAACATAGAAGGCGAACCTCTCAGGCATTCCAGGAAAGAGGGAAGGTTCTTGCCACATTTGAGGAGGCCCAAGGGGCTGTTAGTCGGCTACGGAATGAACGGAAGCGGGTAGTTTGTTTAAGGTTAATTCCTTGAGATGCACTTTGGAACTCGCATTATCAATATCAATGCCTACCAGATTGCCTGCAGCGTCATAATCCAGGACAATTCCCTCCGAGACTTCCCGGCTTTCTACGCCGGGATGTTCGGTCAGATCGATGTAGAGTGAATCGGTGTCTGGGTAATAGTTCAGTTTCATGGTCTGAATCCTCGATCAGGAAAGGCATTTGATTTTGTCCATATTGGTTCTCCTGCCATTATTATGCAGTTCAGAGAATGATAGACCAGGAAGCCTTTTAAAACTTTTTCTGCGATCTGTTGCGAATGGAAGCAGATGGTATCCCAGGGGATCTCACTAGCCGCCAAGTTATTATTGATATTCAACAGGTCATGGTCTGCTTTGTGGAGCCATGAGGCGAAATTTGATTCAGGGTTGTTCATAGAGAACTTTTCCCTCTTTCTCAATGACCGACAAGAGGGTTCCACTCACTCCCCGAAGGCGTTGCACTTCTTCTGGTGTGTAGACGACCACATCGAGCGGCCATGGCCGGAGCCCAAATGCGGCACTGACTTCGATGGCTCGTTCAGGGGGACGTCGTGATGTCTGCATTTCAATGAACACATCCAGATCACTGTCAGGTCCGGCGTCGCCCCGCGCGTGACTTCCAAACAGGACGATGCGTTTGGGATGAAAACGCTCGACAATTGTGTGGGTCACCTGTTCGAGATGAGTTGCCTGCGTCATAAGGGCACCTTTATTTGATTGCCGAAAAGATTGGGGAAGTTTCTTTGTGAGAAGCCACGGATAAAACTACTGGTTTCGATTTGGTATTTCACTTCACAAAGAGTTTAATTTATAGAATCTAATGGTACCCAACCTATGAACTAATGTACATAATTTTGTAGAGGCCGGGGTCGGCCTGGGAGGGGAGCGCTGGCTTGGGGTGTCTTTTCCTTTTTGAGGTCCTCCGGGGTTTCGTCCCCGGACGACGAGGTCTCCTTCGACCAGGATCAGGACAGGCTTTTTGTTTCGGCAAAAGCGACCCGAACCATCTTGACCATGGCATGGCCTTTCGGGTGCCCTCCGCGGTTCACCGGCCTCGGTGGCGGGCAAACTCGCGGAGTTTATCCTGAGACAACGCCGAAGGGCTCACACAATGCCCGCCTTTTTTCCGGGGCCGGTTGCACCGCTCGGCCATGCCACCAGGCCAGGAATGCCTCAGAAAAAAAAAGATGGCTTTCCGATGACGAATGTCGAGGATGACCTAGGAGAGCGGACCAACTTGCAGGGCTCACACAAGGTCCGCTAGATGCGAAGAGCGTCCCTCCCTGGGGCCAGCCGGCAGGCGTCGGATTAACGAGCAGCTTGTTGATTGGTGCGTTCGCCCGTTTGGCTGACGTGTAGGTGGTGGGAAGGTGGGACCTTTTTCAGCCGTCGGATTTCGAGGTGCGGGGTTGAGCTGGGCTCAGATCCTTCGCGGAGCCTCAGGATGACAATGCCGGGGTGACTGTGGGAAGGAAGAGGGATCTTCGATAGCGAAGGTCAGGGATGACAGAGGGGGAGGTGCGGCCAATGGGGTTGAGAATTTTGGCGTGAATGAGTTCCGTCAGTTGGCTTGGATGTGGACACGGGCTGAATAGCCTAATTGCTGAAATAATTGTTCGCAGTCTTCCCATGTCAGGCCAAAGGCGCGTACATCCGCAACGCCCAACCTTGCCACCGCGTCTCGAATTTCTCCGAAATGTTGGGGGTCAAATTCGCCTTCCATGAGAGCTGTTTCTGCCCATGTGACGAGAGTGGGAAGTGTGAGCTCATGTCGTAGGTAGGCTGCAAGCTTATCGACGACTGTTTGGCGGGTAATCAACTCCATCATGTTTCAACCTTTTGATGGCCCAGATTAAGGTTGCCCTGATTATCCACTCATATCGGGAGACCGCACCCGTAACTTTCGATCGGTGACGACCACAAAGCAGTGTTTCCAATTCTCCACGGCCTCGGTTTGAAAGATATCCTGCACCCGTTTCAGGAGTGCGTTTCGTCCAGGGTCACGCAGTCGAACCAATAAAATCCCGTAATGGGATCCTGGGGAAAATCGACGGGTATCCGAAAAATCCAGATCTTGTGTGATCAGAAATCGTTCTGCTTGTTGAGCGGCCTCCCATATGTGAAAATCACTCCGGCCAGTCAAACCTTCTTCGGGAATGGTATCGGTATCATGTCCCAGTTCCTCCAGAGCACGAGCCAGCCGGACAGGGAGGTTTTCATCGAGTTTGATCTTCACGAAATACCCGGTACGCTGGGTAACGGGAGGTCCTCTTCTGCTGATGTGGCCGCAAAGGCTATGACGGCACGCACGGCGGGTTCTGTTACCGTCGGAAAGTCCTTGAGGATTTCGTCGATGGTGGCGCCTTCGGCCAAACTTGCGAGAATGGTGCGCACGGTCACTCGTGTGCCTTTGATCACCAACTCTCCCCCACAGATTTGGGGATCACGAACCAGGTGCTGTTGGTAGTTCATCACGTCTTCCTCCGGTTGTTTTGCTGCTGAGAGGGATGGCTCCTTACTCTTGCGCCACAAAGGATTGGTTGTATGAGGAATGTACCCAACCTTTTGGATAAAGTACAGAATTTTGTAGGGGCCGGGGGGCCTTCCGGTGGCGGAGCGCTTACTTGGTGGGTCTTTTCCTTTTTGAGGTCCTCCGGGGTTTCGTCCCCGAACGACGAGCCACTTTTGTTTCGGCAAAAGGTCCCAAAACCATTGACGCCCCGTCTGCCTCATGGGAGGGGAGGGACGCCAAAGATACAAAGGGCGGCTCAACTCGCCGGGCTCAAACAAGGTAGGCTCAATGCGTAAAGCGTCCCTCCCTGGGGGCCAGCCGGCAGCCGTCCGACCATAGGAGACGAACTATTCAGAAATTTGCATAAAAGTGAGAGGAGGGAATGAAGTGCGGAGACGAGAAAAGGGGGATGCTGGTGGTGCGAGAGCTGTGGACTATTTCACTGGGCCTCGCGATTGTCAGTAACCAGGCTGTCGGTGAAAATGCATGACCGCTATGATTTCGACGTGCTCAGATCGTACGCGAAAAATAATGCCATAGAGGAAACGCGGTAGCCTGCATCGTCAGATGTCTTTTTCGATCGCTTGATACTTGTGGGGACGTCGTTCGATTCGCCGAAGGGCATTTTCTAAAACCTCGAGAAATCGTTGTTCAAGTCCCTGTTGTTTCTCTTGATAAAAAGTCGCAATCGCATCTACTTCTGCTACTGCATCTGGCTGCCAGCGAATTGTCATGAAGGGTATTTTTTACGGAGCTGTGAAAGCACCTTCTTCCCCTCGATTAAAGCTGCT
>JAUIKP010000432.1 GCA_030430725.1 Nitrospiria bacterium | reverse complement strand
CATGCCCATGCCGAGAATAGCGCATTCCCACGGCGAGAAAAAAGGGAGAAACCAAAAGTGGCTGATGAGGCCTCCCAGCATAGAAAAAAGTATTCCTCCGATTAAACCTTCAATCGTTTTCTTAGGGCTCAGAGCTGGTGCCAGGGCATGTCGTCCGAGGGATAATCCTACGACAAATCCACCGGTATCAGCCAACCATGTGATCACTAAGACAAAAAAGATCAAGGCGATTCCATGAGGTAGTTGCCGGAGGAGGATGAAATGCCCGAGTAGAACCACGACATAAAGTATTCCAAAGGGATAGGCTGCCCATAAAGGAAGCCGTTGCCTCATAGCAGTTGGGGAAATAAAAAACCCTGTCAAAACAACCATAATGATTCCCAAGAGCCAGAGGTTCCAGGTTTGAGAGTATCCGGTATCCATGGCCACAAGGAGTATGACGGCACCGAGACAGGAGATCATTCTGGTAACAAGAGTGCCGGTTGGTCCGAAATAGAGCGTGAGAAACTCCCATAAGGCGAGGAGGGAAGCTGTACCAATCAGGAGAGAGAGCAGCCAGGGCGGAGAATAGCGTATTCCTGCGTAGAGCAAAGGAATAAATACGATTGCTGAGTAGAGGCGACGGGGATCCATTGTTTATTGGAGTAAAAGGAGCAGTTCGTCAGATAAACTAGAAGTAGGGTGCCGGGTATGGGGGAGAGCCACAGACGGAATTATGGCCCAACCGTTTGAGTGATTCGGCCAAAACGGCGCTCTCGTTTTTGATAATCGAGTAGGGCGAGAAGAGTCTCAATGCGACGAAAATCAGGCCACAGGGTTTTGGTGAAGTAAAGCTCCGTGTAGGCAATTTGCCAGGGAAGGAAATTGCTGATTCGCATCTCGCCAGAAGTACGGATGAGCAAATCAGGATCCGGTAGACCCCATGTGCTGAGATATTGTTCAAACAAGGACTCATCAATTTGGTCTGGTGTGAGCGATCCCATCTGTACCTCGATCGCGACTTTTCGAACGGCATCGACAATTTCGGTTCGTCCTCCATAGCTGAGGGCGACTGCCAACGTGCGCTGAGTCAGATGGCGGGTTTCTTCTGCGACTTCTAAGGCTAGCGACCGGACGGAAGGAGGCAGTTGTTCCAGTCGTCCAATTGGCAGAAATCGTACCTGGCGTTCCTGAAACCGTTGGCGTTCTTGATGCAGGTACTGCTCAAGTAATGCCATAAGAAGTCGAATTTCGGAATGAGGGCGTTTCCAATTTTCCTGAGAAAATGCATAAATGGTGATATAAGGAATCGTGAGTTCATGCCCAATTTCCAGAACATCCTGAAGCGCCCTGAGTCCTTCTTTGTGACCGGCAATTCGAGGCAACCCTCGTTGAGCCGCCCATCGGCCATTGCCATCCATGATAATCGCGATATGTCGGGGAAGGGATGTGAGGTCAAGTTGACCCAGCAATTCGCTTTCAGCAACTTGTCTTGCTTCCACCGCGTGAAATTCATCCATGGAATAGTGCTGAAGCCGATCGTAAGGGTAAGAATCGCGTGGGAATTTTAAAGAAAGATTCTAGGAGCTAGATCTATTATCACAACGATTTCAGTCTAATAATGAAAGCGATTCTTGTCAAATTACGACAAGACTTTCTTCATTGGAAATTGCACCGACCTGGGAGATGGGCTATACTCAAAACTTGTTGCTTTGATTACGTACTTTGTTGTAATTGATGTCTATGGTACCCAGCCTTTCAGATTTTTCTCTCCAAGAAAAGGATGTCCTGCAGGCCTTAAATAAAGCCACAGCTCGTGGTGTGGATTACGTGGATTTGTATGTCGAGTCCTGCGTGACCGATTCGGTTTCTATGGAGGAAAGCCTCGTCAAACGCGCGGTCAAAAGTATTTCCCAGGGAGCGGGTGTTCGGGCGGTGGCCGGGGAACGGACGGGGTTTGCGTATTCGGATGATCTATCTGTTCGAGACCTGGAAATTGCCGCTGATACGGCACGCTATATTGCCGATTCTCCTCAGGGGAACACTCCCATAGCCGTCACGCATCGTTCTCAGCCCTCACAGAATCTCTACCCGTTGTCGCAGCCGCTTACCGATATTACGACAGAAGCTCGGGTTGACTTACTGAATGAAATTGACGTGGAAGCCAGACGATATGACCCCCGAATTACCAAGGTCATGGCCTCGTTTAATACGGAACAGAAAATATTCTTAGTCCTCAACTCCCAGGGGCAACTGGTGGGAGATGTGCAGCCTCTTTCTCGTCTTCAAATTTCCTGTATTGCTGAAGATGGGTCCAATCGCCAGGTTGGGTCCTTTGGAGGAGGGGGACGAGTCGGATTTGCTTTTTACCTGGAGCAGAATCGCGCGATGGAGTTTGCCCGGGAAGCTGCGCGTCAGGCAATTGTGAATCTAGGCGCGGTGGAAGCTCCGGCCGGCACCATGCCGGTTGTGTTAGGTGGGGGATGGCCGGGCATTCTGCTTCATGAAGCGATCGGACATGGGTTGGAAGCGGATTTTAATCGTCGCAAAACCTCAGCCTTTAGTGATTTAGTGGGTAAATCCGTCGCATCCGAATTATGCACAATAGTAGATGACGGGACGCTCCCATTTCGGCGGGGTTCTATGAACATTGATGATGAGGGGACCCCGACGTCACGAACCATGTTAATTGAAAAGGGTATTTTGCGTGGCTATATCACGGATCGGCTGAATGCCCGTTTGATGGGCATCCCGTTAACAGGAAATGGAAGACGGGAAGATTTCCGAAGTATTGTCCTTCCTCGTATGACGAATACTTTTATGATGGCGGGAGAATCCGATCCACAGGATATCATTCGGTCGGTGAAAAACGGATTATATGCCGTGTCATTTGGGGGAGGTCAGGTTGATATCACCAGTGGAAAATTCGTTTTTTCGGCCAGCGAGGCCTATCTGATCGAAGATGGGAAGGTGACCAAACCGGTTAAGGGAGCGACGTTGATCGGGAACGGTCCTGATGTGCTCAAAAAAGTTTCCATGGTTGGACATGATATGAAGCTCGATGAAGGAATCGGGACCTGTGGAAAAGATGGACAATCGGTTCCGGTCGGTGTGGGCCTTCCTACCATTAAAATCGATGAAATGATCGTCGGTGGTACCGCGATGGGCTGATGGATAACCTTCCCGTTTTGTTTCTCCTCATTCACTAATGTCAAATCTACCCCTCACACATGGTGACCGTTTCCCGGAGTTGGCGGCGACGGTTCTGAAACGGGCCAAGTCTTTAGGGGCGACGGAAGCGGACCTGCTTGTAGCGGAAGGCGATTCAGTTTCGGTGCAGGTGCGGATGTCTGAGGTGGATCGACTCTCAAAAGCCCGTGAAAAGGTCTTGGGGATTCGGGTATTTTTTGGCAAGCGTTCAGCCAGTTCTTCTACTTCGGATTTTTCCAAAGCCTCGTTGGACCGTTTAGTCAGTGATACGTGTAGTTTGGCCAGAGCGGTGGTTGAAGATGAAACGTCAGGCCTGCCAGCACCGGATCAAATGATGGTCGAAATTCCAGACATGGACATGAAAGATGATC
>JAUIKP010000431.1 GCA_030430725.1 Nitrospiria bacterium | reverse complement strand
TGAACAACCGCATCCACCGTCGTGGAGAGCTGAAGAATGGAACCCACAAGATGATTTGTTGAATGCTTGACAGACGACAACGCCATCCGCATCTTTTCAAGAAACGAATTAAAATCGTGACTGAGTTTCACGATTTCATCAGACCCCTTTCCAACTGACACCCGATTCGTCAGATTCCCTCCGCCCTGAGCCAGGTCATGAGAGACAACCATTACCGCGCGAAGAGGCTGCAGGACAAATTGATAAACCAGCCAATACACCACAATCAAGAAAATGAGGATTATTCCGATCATCCACATCCCTGAATGGAGCACCGACCTGACCATAGCCTCTTTGCCTTGTGTCATCGGAATTGAAATGGACAACACGCCAATCACATCTCCCATTTTTTTCCCGACATGACAGCTTACGCAAGCCTCCACGAGAGCCACATCTGCGCTCGCCCGTCGAAAGGTGGCAACCCCGTTGATTGTCTCGATTTCGCTAACACTCCTCCTCCCATTCTTAATTAACTCAAGAGCCTGTTGTTCAAAGAGATCTTTCGGGGCATTGGCTTGATTCTTCGGCTGATCGCTCACGAGTCGAACCTGATACCCCCCCACCACCCCCAATTCCTTGCCGACTTCCTGTATGGCAGTGGCATGCAAAGGAATGCCATCGTGATCGGACTCACCATCACGAGCCACCGACAGGTTTGAGTCCATGGACGATTGCTTGAATTTCCCCACATAGTTTTTGGCAATATAGGCTCTCGTGACTTCTAACTGTGCTTGAATGATCCTTCCTTGTTCTTCCAAAATCATCTGCAACCGCCCAAACTCATGTAGGTAAATCATCCCTAGACCACAGGTAATGAATCCGACCGCCAGGGCCCCCAGAATTAATACGAATTTAGGACCAATTTTTAAGCGCTGCATGCACTTCATTTTGGACAAAAGATGGCATTATTTTTTTAGCGTAAAACGACTAAGAGATGTTTGAAGGTCCTCCGCCAATGCAGCAAACTGCTTGGTGGCTGTCGCCACCCCCTGAATGTGGTTTTCATTATCCTGGCTGAGTTCCGCGACCTGTTGAATACTCGTGGAGATTTGCCCGGAGACGGAAGACTGTTGTTTGGTGGATTCGGCAAAATATTGGATCATATCCACTACCTGCTGAACCCCTTGAACAATCTCAGTCAATCGACTCCCGGCTTCTCTGGATAGCGCCATGCCCGTATGCGCCTCCTCTGTTCCCGCTTCCATCGAACAAACCGCTTCATGAGTACCAGCCTGTACCGATTCGATAACCGTCGCAATTTCTTTTGTCGCTTTCCCCGTTCGTTCAGCCAGTTTCCGCACCTCATCTGCGACCACAGCAAACCCTCGGCCCTGGTCTCCTGCCCTGGCAGCTTCAATGGCAGCATTGAGGGCCAAGAGATTTGTCTGTTCCGCAATATCTTCAATTACTCCAATAATGTCCCCGATATCCTTTGAACGTTGTCCTAATTTTTGAATCCGGCTAGCAGTTTCCTGTATTCGGTTGGAAACCGATTCCATCCCATGAATAGAGGAGACCACAATATCCCCGCCCCTAACAGCTGAATCATTGACCCCTGTGGCGGTCGAGGACAGGGCCTGCGTGTGCCGGGCCATGTCCTTGGCAGTTGCGGACATTTCTTCAACCGCGGAAGCCACCTGAGTGGCTTGGTGCACTTGTGACTGGCTGATCTGAACAACCTGATGCCCAACCAATGACAATTGGACAGACGCTTGAGAAAGGGAGTGAGCAACGTTCCGCGTTTGCAAGAGCATCCGACTTAATTCATCCAACAAACTATTCAGAGCTAAACCCATTTGTCCGAGTTCATCTTGCGTCTTTACGGGAACCCGGTGAGTGAAATCCCCCTTTGAGGCTTTCGCCGCCACTTCCAAGACAGGTGTCAATCGACTTACGACTTTTCTTCCCATAAAAATACCAATGGGAACCACCACGAGAAGACCTACCAGCATCTCCAACAGGGTTTTGTTCGTCAGGCTCCTGACATGACTGTACGCCTCATCCTCTGGAACTTGTACCAACACAGACCAATTCAGTCCCAGGGATCGGGCTCCCCTTGACATCGGACTATAGCCAATGACTTGATTCGTATGTTTTTCAGGATGAAAATTCCTGGCATTTCCGGATTGC
Organism: Nitrospiria bacterium; assembly: GCA_030430725.1. Classification (GTDB taxonomy): domain Bacteria; phylum Nitrospirota; class Nitrospiria; order Nitrospirales; family UBA8639; genus Nitrospira_E. The sequence goes on along the minus strand of JAUIKP010000431.1, from coordinate 1,398 downwards.
CCTTGGACTGCATATGTTGCGGCATCAAGTCCCAATTGAACCAGGTTGGCCTTAAACACGACTTTCTCGAAATCGTGTGTCACTTCTTCTGTTCCATGGACAGCCGGAGCATATTGCATCAAGATCACACCTTGGGCATCCTGGAGAATAAGTTCCGCATGACGAAATCCGGATTTTTTTAAATCCTGGTATGCTTCTTGGAAAATTTCTTCAATCTTTGAAAACTTCATACGATGACTCCCATATCCAACCACTTGCCCGTGAGCATAGAGAGGAACGGAGAGTCCAATCGTCAAACTGCTTTTTTGGGGAAAAAGTGCCAGCACATCCGGATCTACCATGACGGTTTCCACAAAGACCTCTTGGCTTACCTGTCTTGGTGAAGAAAGGTCTTTCGTGCGAACACTCTCTCCGGCCTGTTGGAGAGCACGAAACCACGAAGTTGTTCGATAATTTTTTCCGTATAGCCCCTCCGTCCGAAGCGGCAGACCTTCAGCATCATGATCATTTACAGCGATCAGATTTCCATCCAGATCCACCACTTGAATCAGAGAATACATTCCGGTTGCCTGAACATACCTATTCAACTCCTCAACTAATTCGTAAGTGGGAATCCCCGTTTGCCCTAATAGCTCCACATCACCAGAGATCGGACTTCGACTCAGAATCTGAGCATCGACAGCTCGCTCAGCGAGATAAAGGTCAATTTTTTCAACAATTACTTCTGCCAGCTCTTGGTATTGAACTCCAACTTCATTTTTTAAAACCTCTGAAGTCTGAAACAAGGAATAAACTTGGACACTCAGAGGAATCAACGAAAAAAACATAAGAATCCAGACAATTTTTGTGGTAATGCCTACATCCCACGCCGGCTTCATTATTTATATCCTCTGATGAATCTTTTTATGTGTTTCATGGTATGGCAGCACTTTCTTCTTACATCTTCCAACGATACATCTTCCCTTTAGGACCGCACCACGACTCCCTAAGACTTTCCAAGACATTGCACCAATTTGTTCCGAAGGTCCGTCGGATGAAATTTGGTCACATAATCTGTCACGCCCAAAGCCTTGCCTTTATCCACATTGCACTGACCGGACAAGGAGGAATGCATCAAAATCGGAAGGCCCTGCAAACGAGGGTCTTCACGGATAGCCTTTGTCAGGGAAAACCCATCCATTTCCGGCATCTCGATGTCGGTAATGACACCCACCACAAAATCAAAGATTGTTCGCTCGGTTTTGTCACCTAATTCCGCATACTGTCGTAATCGGGCGAGCGCCTCTTTTCCCGTTTGCGTTTCTTCGTATTTCATGCCCAATCGTTCCAACGTTTTGGTAATTTGTTTTCTAGCCACCAGGGAGTCATCAGCAACCAAGACACGTTTTCCGGCTAACT
>JAUIKP010000430.1 GCA_030430725.1 Nitrospiria bacterium | reverse complement strand
ACGGCTGTGGCCTTGCTGGACGGACCCTTCGGGAAGACTCAGGGCATGCTTTTTTGAACCGACCCGGAGCCTTTGATGAGTAATCTCGTCCTGGGCAAATTTGCCCTTGAAAATCTTTATGATTCAACACTCCCTTTCAGGACTAGTACCGGTGTCTTTCGTGGCACCAAATGCTATGGAATCTTATGAAAACTTTACATTAATCATAAATCCGAGGCATGTTGGTCTGAATGGTCCCTTAGCCTGTTAGGTCTTTCGTTCCATTGATTCACAAAAAAATAGGGTGCTACGATGCCGGCCTCGGTAGAAGACTTTGAATTGTAAACTATTTTAGGAGAGTCTCCGGATGTCTGGCTCAGACCTCCTCCTGGATTATCTGACCAAGTTTCTTCCCATCCTGATCTTCATCGGCCTAGCCATGGGGTTTGGCCTGGTTACTCTTGTTCTCTCCTATCTAGCTCAGCCAAAGTATCCCGAACCTGAAAAGCTTTCGACTTACGAATGTGGATCTGAACCCTTTTCGGATTCACGTATGCCATTTCCGGTTCGGTATTATGTCATTGCGATGCTGTTTGTGATTTTTGATATCGAGGTGATCTTTCTTTATCCTTGGGCAATTACTTTTAATCAGTTGGGCGTGATCGGGTTTATTGAGATGATGATATTTATTGGGTTATTTGTCGTGGCGTATGTGTACGCTTGGCGCAAAGGGGCTTTGGAATGGGATTAATCCAAATCGGGAAGCCACAAAAAGACGGTGATCTGGGGATTATGACCCTTTCCCTGGAAAAAGCCGTAAATTGGGCCAGAAAAGGCTCTCTCTGGCCCATGACGTTCGGCTTGGCCTGCTGCGCCATTGAAATGATCGCCGCCGTGTCTTCCCGTTATGATATTGACCGATATGGCGCAGGAGTGTTTCGTGCCTCGCCCCGTCAATCTGATTTGATGATTGTGGCGGGAACCGTCTGTCGCCGAATGGCTCCGGTTATTAGAAAAATTTATGACCAGATGCCTGAACCAAAATATGTGATTTCCATGGGGTCATGTGCCACTTCAGGCAATATTTATGATAGTTATAGCGTGGTTCAGGGGGTCGATCGGTTCGTTCCCGTCGATATTTATGTGCCAGGTTGTCCCCCGACCCCGGAAGCATTGTTTGATGGGATCTTGAAATTACAGGATCGGATCATGCAGAAACGGGTGTTTACTAAACAACCTGAACAGGTCAAAGTTTAAGGAAAGTCACGAACCACTCATGCATCCGATTGCAGAAAAGATCCAAAGCCGGTTTCCTGAAGGGTTTGTGGGTGCCAATGAATGGCGGGGAGACTTGGCGATTACTGTCAAGCGGGAAACTCTGCATGATGTCTGTTCATTTATCCGGAAGGATCCTGACCTGGACTGCGATTACATGGTACATGTCAGTTCAGTCGATTGGCCTGATGACGAAGAACGATTTGAAGTGGTCTATGAAGTCTACTCGATTCGGAAACGCCATCGCATCCGAATTAAAACCCGAGTTCCTGAACACGATTGTCTGGTTGATTCCATGACGGATCTTTGGATGGGAGCGGATTTCATGGAACGGGAAGTGTTTGACATGATGGGCATCCGCTTTAATCGCCATCCGGACCTTCGCCGCATTTTGATGCCGGATGATTACACCGAAGGGTATCCGCTTCGCAAAGATTTCCCCGTTCAGGGGAAGGGCTGGCGGGATACCTTTGATTTTTTAAACGACCCGACTTGATTGCCAAGCTGCCAGCGGGAAAAGGTGAGTCCATAGACCTCTAGGCCGATATTATGAAACTGGAAGATCAACGCACGACCGTCTATAAAGTCGATCCCAACCACCCGGAAACGGAGTCATTGCCCACGCTCCGGACGGAAGAATTGCTTTTAAACATGGGGCCACAACACCCAAGTACGCATGGGGTGTTGAAGGTAATTTTAGAGCTTGAGGGTGAGCGGATTGTGAAATCCACGCCGGTACTAGGCTTCCTTCATCGAGGAGTCGAAAAACTGGCTGAGGGTGGAACGTATCACCAGTTTATTCCTCATACCGATAGACTGGATTATGTGTGCGCGATGTATAACAACTTCGCGTACTGTCGAGCTGTTGAAAAACTCATGGATATCACGCTTCCCGACCGGGCGGAATATCTCCGGACTCTCGTGGCGGAAGTGCAGCGTATTATCGGCCATTTGTTCTGGTTGGGCACCCAGGCATTGGATATCGGGGCGATGACCGTGTTCTTTTACACGTTTCGTGACCGGGAGATTTTGTTGGACTGGTTCGACGAACTGTGTGGCGCCAGACTGACAACCAGTTGGTATCGTATTGGCGGTGTCGAACGCGATTTCACTCCTTCGTTGACAGAAAAGGTCAAAAAATTTCTGGATTACTTTCCTCCCAAGATTGAGGAATATGTGGTATTTTTGGAAAAAAACCGCATCTGGTTAGCCCGGACACGAGGTGTGGCCGTCATTTCCGCCGAAGATGCGCTGAGTTTTGGATTGAGCGGTCCCACTTTGCGTGGATCCGGAGTTGATTACGATCTGCGGAAATATGAACCCTATAGCGCGTATCCTAAATGTGAATTTAGCGTGCCGGTGGGAAAAAATGGAGACACCTACGATCGGTACTGGATTCGGATTGAGGAAATGCGTGAAAGTATTAAAATTATTCAACAATGCTTGCAGCAGATGGAGCCAGGGCCGATTTTGGCTGATGTGCCAAGTGTGACTTTGCCTCCTAAGGATCGGGTATTTACGAATCTGGAGTCAATGATTCAACAATTCAAACTTTTTTCCCAGGGCTTTGATGCACCAGCTGGGGAAATCTATTGCGGAACGGAAGCCCATAAAGGCGAACTGGGATTTTATATCGTGAGTACTGGTGGCGGTCGGCCTTACCGTCTGAAAATCCGTGCTCCCTCCTTTATTCACATGGGCGCATTCGATTATATGGCCAAAGGCTATATGATTGCCGATGCCGTCACAATTTTTGGCTCCTACGATATAGTGATGGGGGAGTGTGATCGGTAGGGTGGTCCTATCGGACCATGTCTTGAATTATGATGTTGGCTATAGTTAGAAAAGGATCTCTATGGGATTAAAGCCTGTCACAACCCCTGATGTTGAAGCGGCGACGATTGAGCTGACCTTGGATGGTGAGGTTGTCCAGGCCAAGGAAGGGGTTTCTCTCTATGACGTCATATCCAGCACGGGAAAAATTGTGCCCGCGATGTGTTACCACTATACATTCGATCCCTTCGGATCCTGTGGGATGTGCCTGGTTTCTCAAGAAGGAAAGAAAGCGCCTGTCCGGTCATGTACCGCGAAGGCTGCAGCCGGGATGGTCATCCAGACAGAGGGCGAAGAGCTGTTTCTGGCCAGGAAAAAAGCTGTGGAGAAGCATTTATCCGTCCATCCGCTGGATTGTCCAGTGTGCGATGCCGATGGCCATTGCGAACTGCAGGACATGGCCTTTCAACATGGCGTGACCAACTTAGCCAACGCGAAACAAAAAAATATTCCGGAAGATACGCGCAGTCTGGTTCTTGATTTCAAC
>JAUIKP010000429.1 GCA_030430725.1 Nitrospiria bacterium | reverse complement strand
GGGAAGCGGCACTGGGAAGGGTTAGGGTTTGGGGCGAACCGGCATTGACGGTAGGGGCGACATTTGGCATCACTTTAAAGGCCGCTATCCACGTATCGGGTGGAATACCCGCCGTGTGACACCGCTCCTTTAATTGAAAAGTAAGGTCATAGTCCGCTGGAAACAGTTCTACTATTCTGGTGCCCCAGGAATTGGACGAAGCTGCGTCATCGAATTGGTCTGTCCAGACCGCACACACAGGGCTTACAAAAGACGTGCGAAGTCCGACAAAGACCCCCTGATTAAAGACTTCTACAATTTCCCCATTCCAACCTGCCTCTGTAACAATCAGGTATAACTTTTGACCCTCGGTGACCGAAAATGTGAAGCCATCCTCATTGTTAAATTCATTATGGATAGAATTTGTCCATGTGAGCGATTGCCAACCGGAACCGGGTACATAGGCAGTGGCTCCCAGTGCAGATTGAGGAAAGGCGAGAATGACGATAAATACTAATCCGATGAAAAGTTGCATTATGGTTAGAAGCCTCAGAGGTTGCCATCCGAATATCGGTAAAATCCTGTTATTCCTTGATGATACTGACATAGAGAAACCAGCCACGGTATAACGCGAAATCATCAAAGTCGGATTGTTGAGTCCAGGTTAAAGGAAGACGGAAAAAAGGGCCTTTACACCTAACGATAGATGGCAATTAAACTTTGGGGCTTACCTGTGGGGATGTGTTTCAAAAGAGAGGTCACATCCAATCCGGTGGAGAAGAACGCGGAAAGGTGGAACCAGCGAGGGAAGAAATATGGGGAGAGAACCGGGAGGAATTACGGAGTAAAGAGGCGGGACTTCCCGGCGTTTGAAATGAATAGACATTTGTCAGATATTGACGGTGTTTTGAGGCAGGGTTACGCAATAGCCCAAGGGTGTCGGGATGTGGTCGAACCAGGTGCGCTGTTTAAAGAGGGGCATGACCGACAGGAGCTGAAGCCATCGTCCGAAGACCATCACACGTCCCGGTATTACCTGACTGGCTCATGATGTCGCGAATCTGCGGTGGCGAAAAGCGTGAAGCCGCGGCTTGGATATGTTGATACCAGTTCAGGACCGGTTCATCGTCATTGGTGACCGCCTGTTCGTACACCAGCTTGCATAGAGTGAGGAACGCGGCGTAATCGCGAGAGAGCCACGAGGACGCCAATTCCGGCAGTCGTGCATTTTGGATATTGCCCCACGACCAGGCACGCGGAAATCCGTACTGGAGAGGTGAGACCACTCCACTACTTTCAATGACCAACGGGGCGATGATGTCTGCCACAGTCTGCTCGCCACACACCGCTGCTTCCCGCACAAAGACGCGAGTGGGATGCTCGAGCAGTGCGGGGATCGTGGCGAGATCGATCTGGACATCAATGACATCTTTGTACTGTTCCCGGATCCGAACGGCTTCGACCACGGCGGCCGCATTTTCCTCGGCATCGGGCAAGGAATCGTCAAGCGTATACTCGGCACGGCCGACAGGTTCGAGCGGATGGAGTTGCAACAATTTGGCGCCTTGTTCAACCGCAAATTCTGCGACCCACTCCAACTCGTTGACGTTGTGAAACGTGAGCGTAAAGATGAACCCGAATCGCATGCCGGATGCCCGCAAGCCCTCAAGTTTCGCGCACATGTCGTCGAAAGCCCGGGGAGAATTTCGCATGAGGTTATGCGATTCGGGTACGCCATCAAGGCTGATTGCGATGAGATCGCAATCAGCCTGTAAGATGTCCAGATGGCGTTGATCGAGCAACATGCCATTTGTGGTGACCGTGGTGGCCAATCCCGCCTCATGCGACACGCGAAGCAGTTCCCCTAGCGCCGAATACATGAGGGGCTCCCCGCCCGACACCGACATGACCACGTATCCGAGCGTGGCGGCATCAACCACGACTGTCCGCAGCAGTTCGATATCCAATTGTTCGGAGACATCCGGCCCGGAATCCGAATAACAATGCAGACACTGCAGATTACAGCGTCTGCCGGGGTGGACCTGCAATGCGGGATATTTACCAGCCGGTCCCTGCATGAACCATTTATCCTCGTCCGAGCGTGAAATTCACCTGGACGACCTCAGGCCGTGGTGGTTGGCCGTGAATGAGGATGTTCAGATCGCGCAACTCTTTCAACTTCGTCAGCGTGGCCACATGAGCCCTGAAGTTGCCGATGTTCGCCTGCACGGTGCCGAAAATCACATCGGGCCCCGGTTGGCCGACTTCATGCCAATCAATGATTTTGACACCCCGTAATTTTTTCTTAATCGTTCCCGCTGCCTGACTTAATTTTGCAGAACCACGTCCTGCCAACTTTATCTTTGCAGACGGGCGCTTCCTTGTAACAGCCATAAGAGACCTCCTTGTGTTGGTTGGTTCATGCCCAAAACATTGAAATGAACAGCAGCAGTTTCGAAACCTTACAATTTTTTAATCAAAACAGCAAGAATATCAGTGAATCAAAATATCGATCGCACACAGGCACAAACGCGGTGCGTCGTCATATTCATTTTCTCCCGGACGTGATGGATGCGAAAACGTCCCCGGCATTTCGATTACGACGAACGCACTCGCATCTCTTGAACAACAAGGTCGGTCTTCGAGTCATCACCCTTGGCTTACAACGGAGTCATGACCGCATCGGTCGAGCATGATGGCGGAATCTCCGGTGTGGAACCCACGTTTCGCATCTGTGTGAAAAACGGCTCACGGCAAATCCGGCAGGAAAATGGTGAAGTTTCGACTATCCAACTGAGTCAGAAACAAGAAGGAGAGCCCGGTGGGAAATTAGGGGGTTAAGAGGCAGGAGTTCTCCGCGTACTCAAAGGACTTCTCAAATTTATGTTTTGCCTGTCGATAGTCTTCTTCGGCTTCAATTAATTCCTTTGTTCGCGCCGGGGCCTTCCAAGAGGCCTGGTTGCAGGCCACGGCTCGACCCACGCTAAAGATTCCACCTCGTGCACACACCGCTAAGTCTGCATAAGCTAAGCGCTCCCGGTTTCGGGCTGATTGTACTGTCCGTTGATAGGCACTGAGATTCTTTCGAGCCTTGATCACTTTTTCTACTGCGTAGCCACAGGAAGGAGAATACGGTTCGCTGCCGGCAGGACACGTCCAGCCGAGGAGCAGCAGAAGAGGGAGACCGATGCCATACAAAGATTTGCCCATCACTGGTTGATTCCCGATGAAACGTTCACGACTCTCGTGTGTGGTTATGGTTCATGCAGACAGATCTGCCTGGCTTGTTGAAATAATTCTTCAAACGTTTTTCTCTCCTGCCGGTATTGGTCTATGGCCGCCAAGGCGAACGTATCCGGTTTTGGGCTGAGCCATCGCGACTGAGAACAATGGACGGATGTATCCCCACCGTGCCGACTCCCGGTAACGCAGGCCTCCGCTTCACCATAGGCGCCGGATTGATGGGCTCTTAACAGTTCCATGGTCCGACGAAATGGAAGCAGTGCTTTCCTGGCTGTTTCAACCCTGTCTAACACGATCTCACAGGATGGCGCATACGGTTCGGCGAACGTGGGAGTAGCAAACACGACCGCAAGA
>JAUIKP010000428.1 GCA_030430725.1 Nitrospiria bacterium | reverse complement strand
TAATTCTTTCCGACTTTTTCTTTTGTCTATTGGCGACGGCAGCTCCGGCAGGTAGAGAATGAAGATTCATGTAAAATTTCATGCCGAACTCCAGGTGGGTGCTTTTTCACCCTCAAACTGAGAATGCATAAATTGGACGGTCTCAAAAAATCGTTCCTCTGTTTGAACAAACAGCTGTTGATAGAGCCCAGGGCACAGGAAGTAGAGGGTCTGGGGGTAATGACAAGAATATTCGCACAGTGTGAGTGAGATGCCATGAGAGAAATGATTCCCCTCGTCCTTATCTTCTTGGCTCTGGTGATCATTGTGGGCACCCTCTTGCCCCTTCTCCGGGTTGGTGAATGGTGGGTTCGTATCTTCGATTTTCCACGCCTTCAACTTTTTTTAATTGGCGCGTTCCTGACCCCGGGGTTGGGGTATTTGGTTTTCTCTGGAGACTATGGGTTTGGGAAATGGGTATTTATGGCACTTATTGCCTGTTTGATCTATCAGGGATATAGGATTTATCCCTATACGGTTTTGGCTCACAGGCAGTCGTTGGATAGCATAAATCCAGGCCATGAAGATATCTTGAGTATTTTGACGGCCAACGTTTACATGAAAAACCGGAACGCATCCGGGTTTTTAGACCTGGTGTCTACCTTTACCCCGGATATGGTGCTTGTCATTGAACCTGACACGTTGTGGGAGAGGCAATTAACAAGCCTGGAAGCGACCTACCCCTTTACTATTAAACAAGCATTGGAAAATACCTATGGCATGCTCTTATATTCACGCCTGAAACTACGAAGTCCTGATATCCGCTTTCTGATTGATCCGGAGGTTCCCTCCTTCTTTTCAGAAATCGAGTTGCCGTCCGGAAAAATTGTTGAATTTTATGGTTTACATCCTCGTCCTCCGCGGTTTGGACAGGATACGGTCGAGCGGGATGCAGAAATCTTAATGATTGGCCGGGACGTTGCCCATGGAGAGAAGCCCGTGGTGGTGACAGGCGACTTGAATGATGTGGCGTGGTCGTATAAGACGGGTTTGTTTCAGAGAATTAGCGGATTGGTAGACCCTAGAATCGGCCGGGGATTTTTTAACACCTTCCATGCCAAATATCCGATCTTTCGCTTTCCCGTTGATCATATTTTTCATTCCCGGTCGTTCCGGTTGGTGGAGATGAGGCGATTGCCATCGATTGGATCTGATCATTTCCCCATCTTGGCGATTTTATCGTATGAACCCGACCGGCCGGATCCTGAACCATCCGTTGCAGATAGCGAAGATCGTAAACAAGCACGAGAGTTAATTAAAAAAGGTAAGAAATGAGTGAATTTCTCTTGTCCCTGTTCCCCTGAGGTGGCCTCAGGGGAACAGGGTTGCTGGGTTGGGATTCTGACATTTCGATATTTCTGTCAATGGCTCTGGGACATCGCCTTTGGTTTTTTCTCTAATTTGTTAATCACCTTCTGGACTCCATCTGTCTTTTTGGCAATTTCCACGGCCCTATCGATCTGATTTTGTGTTTCAACAAATCCACTTAACATGACATTGCCTCTGTGCGTATCAACGTCAATTTCGAACGCATCCACGAGGTCATCCGCAATCAATGACGATTTGACTGAGGACGTAATGACGGCATCGTCAACCGTGGTTCCCACAGTCCGCCCATGTGGATCGCTGGCACATGCTGAAAATGCCAATGCACATGCCACGCTTGCCACAATTAACATGGCTTTGACTTTTAGTTGGTTTGTGAAGGTAGTGATCATAACCATTCTCCCTTTTTGAAGTGAAAGTTTTGAGACACAGCCTCTAGGCCATTCAACGATAGACTGAATCAGTATGCTTCAAAGAGGGGCGGAGCAGAATTGATAAAAACCCTTGATTTGTGGCTTGAAGTGCCTGGGTTCTTGGAGAATTCGGCAGGGCGAAAAAAATTCTTGTTAGGAGGCCCGAGAAAAGGTTTGGAATGCAAATAGGAAGTGTGTATGAACAGGTCGAGGGGATTTCAAAAGGACGAAAATTTAAAAATCGGGTGGTTCATCTCCTTCTGCTTTAATCTGATCGAGGAGGGTTTCAACGGGGGTGGTGAGGTTTTTGCTGCGGTTGCAGGCCTGACAGGCCGGGACGACATTGCCTCTCGTACTTTTTCCTTTCCTGGCCAATGGCACCACATGGTCCATGGTCAGGTTTTCCGCTCCCACCTGCTGATGACAAAAGTGACATTCCCCTTTTTGGATCTGGGCTTTCCACCATGGGGTTTTCCGTAATTTTTTCCCGTTTTCGCGCTCAATCCGTATATGCCGTCGAATTGTGTCGTCGTCACCGAGTGAGTAGAACTGTTCCGGTTGGGTCATATGGGAAGGTGCCTTTGTTTGCAAGACTTTGTGCGGCCTGGTGACTTTTGAAGCCATGAGCTAGGTTAACCTGTTTTGAATGATTGTAGCGCTTGGGTCTGACCTTTTTAAACCCACAGTAATTCTTACAATCTCCAATCCACCTTTTCCTAAAAGGTGAGCGCTCAGTGAATGGAGGCGGTCTTACGAGGGTTTGTCACTGAATGACACGAAGAATTTCGCTGACCGGTGGCCTTTTTCAACTTGGGTACAGAGCCTTCACGCTGCCTCAGGATGATAAAGCGGTTCCGGTTTCGGAGTCTTGAAAGGCTCGTACAGGTTTGATCTTAAAAAAGGGATTGTGAGATTTAATCCAAGGCCAAGGTCAGACATTTGGCGGAGCCGCCGGCTTTGAGGAATTCATCCAGCTCCACCGGGTGGGGGGTGTAGCCCTGTTTGTGTAACCACGCCATTGTTTCCGGGCATCCGGTCGGCAGCACAACATGGCGGTCGATACACACTGCATTGCAGGCAAACCGCTCGCCTTCCCGGGATGGGACGGCAAATCGTTTATTCTGTTCTATGCGAGAGGCCAGCACGGTTTGGGCGTACGTATCGAAACATGGGGGAAAGTACAGGAGCTCTCCTCCACTGAGTGGACAAAAGCAGGTATCCAGGTGGTAAAACCGTTGATCGACCAGTTCCACAGGCATGATTTCTTTCTGGAAAATTTCGGACAATTGGACGTAGGCGCGGATATCACTGCGTTGGCGGTAGCCGCCGATCCAGAAATCTGGAAATCCCAATAGGTCTCCGGCGCCTTCAAAGTGTATTTCGGGGTCAAGGTTGATGACTTCATAGCCCTTCTTAATAAACCAATCAATGAAATATCGTTCCTCACCCTGCCGTTCCGGGTGGCGGAATTGACTGGGGACAGCCTTTCCGCCGTGGATAACACCCGCATTGGCGGTAAACACCAGATCAGGCAGTTTTGGTACCGGTTCCATAAATTCGAGTTTGGCTCCAACCTCGTTTTCCAGGACCTGGGTCAGTGTCTTCCATTGGGTTCTGGCACGATCTCCATTGGATTGATTGGACATTCTCATCCATGGATTAATTTCATATTCGATACCAAAATAATCCGGGGGGCACATCAATAAACGGCTCATGATATTGGTACCCTATCCTTTCCAGCCGAGTTCACGGGCCAGTTCCCATAGAAAAGAAGAAGAGTCCATCACCAGTCCGACGGCTTGG
>JAUIKP010000427.1 GCA_030430725.1 Nitrospiria bacterium | reverse complement strand
TAATGGCCCGATGACGGTGGCAAACGCGACGGACGATCCCAGGCCGAATGCGGCGATGGCCACGGCGATGGCCAGTTCAAAATTATTGCTGGCTGCCGTAAAGGAAGTGGCTGTGGTTTTCCCATAGTCGGCCCCGATGAGTTTGCCCATGCTAAAGCTGACGAGAAACATAAGGACGAAGTAGAGAATGAGTGGCAGGGCAATGCGAGCCACATCTCCGGGAAGACTGAGCACCATGCCGCCTTTAAGCGTAAACATGGCAAAGATCGTGAACAGCAGTGCCATCAGGGTGAGAGGAGCAATTTTTGGGAGAAATCTCCGTTCATACCAGTCGCGGCCTTTTTGCCTGATTCCCACCCAACGTGAGAGAAACCCGAACACAAAGGGGATGCCCAGATAGATGAAGACACTTTCGGCAATGGTCTGAAAGCTTACGTCGACCACTTCCACAGCCAGCCCCAATATCGAGGGAAGGATGTCCAAATAGAACCAGGCCAATCCACTGAAGAAGATCAATTGAAAGAGACTGTTGAAGGCCACCAGGGCTGCCACATATTGATTGTCCCCTTCGGCGAGTTGATTCCAGACCAGCACCATGGCAATGCACCGCGCCAGCCCGATGAGAATCAGCCCGGTCAGATATTCCGGGGAATCGTGGAGGAATATGACGGCCAGGCCAAACATGAGCAAGGGGCCGATAATCCAATTTTGAACCAGTGACAGGAGGAGAATTTTCCAATCACGAAAGATCAAGGGCAGCTCTTCGTACTTCACACGAGCCAGCGGGGGATACATCATGAGCATGAGGCCGATGGCGATAGGGATGTTGGTGGTACCTAGGGTCAGGCTATTCACCAATGCCGGTGCCCCGGTGAAAACCGAGCCGATCGTGACGCCGGCCGCCATGGCCAGGAGAATCCACCCTGTGAGATAGCGGTCGAGAAATGTTAAACGCCGTGGGGCGGACGCGGTCATGACAGGACCTCTTCGATTCTTGACTTGAGTATGAAAAAGGTTTGGTCAAAGGCCGCGTTGATCTGGTCTTCTGAGCCTATCACTCTCCCGGGATCGGGAATACTCCAGTGCAACTTACGGGGGTGACCGGAAAAAATGGGGCAGGCTTCTCCAGCAGCTTGATCGCAGACCGTGATGACCAGGTCAAAAGGCTGTGAACTCATGTCATCCCACGATTTGCTGTACGGCTGGCCGGGATCAATCCCATGCCGTTTCAAGGTCGAGATGGAACCTGGATGGACGTATCTGGCCGGATGACTTCCTGCACTCCAGGCCCGATATCGTCCTTGGCCCATATGGTTAATCAGGGCTTCGGCCATGATGGAGCGGCACGAATTACCTGTGCAGAGAACCAGGACTTTTATTGGTGCATCAGACATTGGTACAGCAGCCGCTGGATTCCTGTGCCGGCATGTTCGCCTCGGGACTCGCCAGGAAGGACGGTTCGCAACAGGCAGAATCCGTGTTCGCCGAATGAGTTGAAAAAATTTCCGCGTCTTCCATCGTACGGTAGGCTTCCCACGGGACTCCGGCAGGATCCAAGACCCAGGATTTATCCGATTTGGCATAACAACAGAGCGTCTCGCCTTCCTCTGCCACCGCGAGATTTCCGGCATGAAGTCGCTGCCTGATCTCATCCAACTCCTGTCCCTCCTCAACCTGAATGCCCAGGTGATCCACGCCTCTCGTGGATGACCGGGTGGAGATGGCCAGGTTGACACGGGGATCGTCAAGCATCCATTTGGCATAGTCCGGTTTGCGTTTAACCGGTTCCGCCCCAAACAGCTTGCTGTAAAACCCGATGGCTTCTTCCAACTGTTCGACACCGATATGAATATGAAGACGTTTCATGAATGGGCCTCCTTGTGAGTGGGTTGGCAACAATTCGAGAGTTCAATAATGCTGCACTTCTTTTTTTTATTGTCCCGGATACTGGCCATATCCTCGCGGCAGCAGTCTTCAATCATATAGCGAATCAGATCGGTAAAAAATTCAAAGTTGGCGCTGTAAATGATTGACCGGCCTTTTCGGTGAGAACGGACCAGTCCCGCGTTGCTCATGTGCGACAGGTGAAAGGAGAGGGTGTTATGGGGAATGGCCAGGGCCTCGCTCAACGTCCCGGCGGGTGCCCCTGTCAGACCATATTCCACCAGCAGACGAAAGACACGTAGCCGCGTTTCCTGAGACAGAGCATTAAAAGCCAGAAGAGCGTCATTAATTTCCATATGTCTAGAATAATAGACATATTAGAGAAAAGCAAGCGTCTGAAACTTGTACAGCAACCCGATTGAGATTTACGAACTTTTTCTCCTGAGTCGACCACGCAACTATTTTGCTCTCACAAACGTTTTGATTTATCCCAGGACTTCTTTCATCTCCTCCTCCAATAAGGCATATGCCCACTTCCCCATAGCCGTGTTGGGAGGCCCGTTCCGGATCGTCTCCAAGAACGCCTCCTCGGTTTTGTTCGGGGTTGCCGTGCTTTTCAAATCGGCAGGCGGAATGTGTCACTTAACAATGCGACGATTTTGCTGTTTGCAAACAGCCCGGCAACCAGTGCTGTAGCTCAACCAACAACTTCCCAACAACTTTTTGGGCAGCCTGCACACCACCATACGCATCTTCGCTGGGTGCCGTTTCATGAAATTCGAAACTCCGCGTTCCAATGACATGAGGGTCAAAAACGGTCACCAGTTGGGCCCGCAAGGCCAATCGAATTCGACTCGGCTGTTGTGTGAATTCCTGAACCAAGGCCACCTGGGAGAGGTCCAAGCGGTAGTCCCCTCGAAGCACGGAAGGCAGTTGAATCACCGCCCCCCATTCCGCACTGGATTCGAGGGCGTTGGTGATTAACGGGGCCAGCATTCGGGCGGGGGAGTCCACCCACTGGCTGGTGGCAAAATAGCGGAGTTCATACGGAACCTGTTCATAGGCCATTCGTGGCGACTCATAACCCGGCGCAGGCTGTGGGAGTGAAACCAGCAGACTCGGCAAATTCGATGGACGGGATTCGTCAGATGCCCGGGGTTCTCCCCTCGCATCCATTTCCAGGACATACGAGCGCATGGGCTCATCGGTCCCTCGAGAGAGCGCACAGGCGGAAAATGCTGTCGAAAGGAATATGGCCGCCAGCAGGAACATGGTTTTCATATCTTTACTCTCCGGGACCTCTGGGTTGAGATGGTCGACCATAAATCAGTGAATCGGGCGCTCGCTCAATTTGATAAGCCACTCGTTGCAACGTGTTTGTCAGCTGCCGGAGTTCGATGATTAATTGTCCGGTTTCACCCAAGGTTTCGCGCGTGAATTGTTGAATCTCCGGCTGACTTTCCTCAACGATGGACTCCAATGTTTTTCCGGTTCGGCCCAATTCTTCCGCCACCGTCTTGACCGCGGTGACACTCTGGTGAATTCGCGCGACCAGTCTTGGCATGTCCTGGTTCACCGTGGAGGTCAGAATAGCCAGATTCTCGGCAGCTTCAGCCGCCCGGTCAATTCCCCGGGCTATGGTTTCCTGCTGCCTACTCAATGCGTGAGACACCATGGCAAGGTCATTCAGAATGCCTTCC
>JAUIKP010000426.1 GCA_030430725.1 Nitrospiria bacterium | reverse complement strand
TCAATACTTGTTGTGCGAGAATCCTGCGGAACATCGGATCGGAAACGTGTTGTTGCACCTTCTAATTCTATCGTCCAGGAATGAAGGACAGGGTTAAGCTCTTCAATGCCGTAAATGGCATGAATCCTCCAAATGTCTCTCACGTGAATGGCACGTCCACAAATTTGGATGGTCGCGGGAGAAGGAAGTGGAGGCCCCGCACGCCGAAGAGCCTGTTCGAAAGCCCTCGAAGTAATTCGGCCTTGATGAAAAAATTGGCGGTACTCTTCAACAGGCAGAAATCCCCGGGCACCCAACAATTGATTCGCGGCCTCAACCGCACGGTTAAATGGTAAATGCTCGAGATCCCGAATGGGGTTGTAGTAGGCAAAAGTTTTCATCGGCCAATATGGCCCTATGGGCTGAGAGGCCTCCACAACGATTTCTCGCAGCCATTTCCAATTCGTCACCGTTGAACGATCTTGCTCTACGTTGAACATTGCCCCTCTTTCTACTTTTTCAACAGCCCAGACATCTCATAGCGTCAAAGCAAGATTTAAAGAAAACATTGGTGCTCTTACCGTTTACAATAACGGGAAACAGGGTGAAATGGCAGAGGGAAAAACCTGACAAGACCATGCACCCAACTCATTAGATTTCATCTAATTTAGCAGCGTGCGAAAAACTCTAGTGACAATAAAAAAGCCAACCGATAGATTTCTCCTCTTTCTAGTTACAGGAGATTACTCGGTTGGCTTATTCCATCGCGTACCTCAGTCACACAGCGAAAGATGCAGGCGATCCGACAAACCCGTTCTTCGATCGAGGTCAAAATCAGCACAGATACAACCCTCCTCAGAAATTCCAGAAGAAGTCCATTTTCTTCTTGACCTCACATGAACTATACGCTTATATCAGGGGGATACGCTGTTCCTCAAGTTCCTGAGATTTTAATCGGGAAATGTGCAAGGATCCGGTATTGATGAGTAAGATTGCTCTTGCCAGAAAGCGTCACCGCATGAAAACACACCGTCACTCAAGGTGAAATGGAATCGGCAATCCGGAATGCCATCATTAATTTTGAACAGGAATTCATGGGTCGCCGCCCCACCGATGTTCGAGCCAGCATTCTACCTGATACCATCCTCATTCGGCTCAGAGGCGTTCTTACGCCAGCCGAACGCCAGCTGGCTAAGAGTGAAGAAGGCATTGGAATGGTCAACCAGATGCGCCAAAATCTCATCTCCCAGGGAAGAGAGCAGCTGTGTCGTGAAATGCTGGAGATCACCGGTGCAGAACCCACTGCCCTGTTAACGTATATCGATACCCGGATCGAAGAACGCATCATCGTCATGACTTTAGTTCGTGATTTGGAAGCGACATTCCGGTAAACAGCCATGTAAAAAACCGTGGCGATTACACCGTTTGCGAATTCTCATGCACTGGCTTTCTATTTTCCTTGTTCTCCATTTCCTGGCTTTTTGAATGGACAAAAAAATTTGAGCCTTGACTTCCCAGGGATTTGCCTTATCTTTGAAAGTATGAAAGCACAACGTGTTTTAACCCATGATGAAAAAAAAGCTTCTGAGGCGGCCTTTCGAGGATTGCCTATGAATGATTCGTGGACGGATTCCGCAAAAGCCGTCTATGTTGGTCTTCTTCAAGCATTAGGGAAGACACCTTTGAACGATCCTGTTCCTTCAGAAAGTGAACACACCCAGTCTCCGGAAAGGTCTGATCTTTTGCCTTCAGATCTCTCGGAAGCGTCCCAATCGGCTCCTTCACTCAGTTCAGGGGATATCCCTGCTGAATTTGAATCACTCCCGATCCGATCCCGAAAGGAAGCCATTGAGTCCGGGATCCTCAAGGATGTCACACCAACCGCCCAAAGCGTGGGCCTGGACTTCTGTGTAGGCATGACCAACCCCCTCTGGGATCGATACATCACGTCTTCACCGGATTTTACAGAAGAACGTATTCAAACCCGCCTGCGCGATACACTGATTGCCCTACGCCTCAGATTAGCCAGCCTGAAAACACCAACAGCACTGGTCGATGTTCCCCTATTATTGCAGTTTCCTCCTGAACCGACCCCGCAGCTCTGCCTAACCTTCGCGCTATTTCACAAGGATCCGGTTGATGGCGATTGCCTGCTTTTGATTCATCCAGGGGAGGTCTTCGCAACCCGTCAAGCATTTGAGAACAATTAACTCACTCACCTGTACCATACCTCAGGACATTTTTG
Source organism: Nitrospiria bacterium (assembly GCA_030430725.1). Lineage (GTDB taxonomy): Bacteria > Nitrospirota > Nitrospiria > Nitrospirales > UBA8639 > Nitrospira_E. Next base: position 1,370 of record JAUIKP010000426.1, on the reverse strand, counting down.
TCGGCATGCAAAGTCTTCTCCCGCCGCCCCCCAATCGCTTGTGATTGTTCCCCGCTTATATTGCTCAAAATAGACCCTCTACATTGTTTTGGAACGTATACCAGGGAGTGCTGAGACGAAAAGCAAGAGGAATGAGAAGCATGGAAATCGAAACCCATGGGGTTTGTTCCTCCTGCTTATTCCACCACCCAAAAATGAAAATACCAATGGGAGACATTTCCCGTTGCAAGAGAGGGTTCACGCCCGTGAGTTTAGGGCTCACGGGCGTGATTCCATGAGGCAGTTGAGAACGAAAAAAATCCCTTTATTCCAAGTCCCTGGGATTGTTGAATAAGGAAGGCAAGGCAATATTGCCATGGCCGTACTGGGGGAAATTCGGGGCCTGGGAATCCCCCGGATTCAAATTGGAAGCCGTATCGTCCGGCGGAAACAAAACCAAGGTCTGTAGAAAATCGATAACCTGCCTTTGCTTTACATCCGGCAACCGGGCAAAACGATCTCGCGACTCCTTCGCTTCACCGCCGTGCCGCATGATGACCGACCATAGATCGATACTCCGCCCGTCATGCCCGTAAGGAGCAGTTGTGCCCACTCCCCATAGTGGTTCGGTCATAAACTCCTTGGTCAACGTGCCATCAAAGTTGCGTTCCCAGAAGTTGGGGCCAAGATCATGCCGTTTGAAATCCGCATAAATATTCTTGACGACAAACCGCTGACCTTTGGGCTTTTTCACCGAAGGCGAACCCGATGCCGGGACTTCTTGGAAAAGGGGAGTCGCCACGGCGAACAGGTCGTTAAATATCCCTTTCTGTTCGTTAAACGAAGTTTCCACATCAGCCACCCGCCGATCTCTCTCAATGACCAAATTTTGAATATGACAGCCGGTACATTGAATGTCCTGGAAGACCTTTTCACCTTTTTCGGTATCATGCGTCTCGCGCCCAATGGCGGGTTTAAAATAATTGAACAAATAGAACTCGAGGTGGTCGACCAGACTCACGGGAATTTCATTGGCGACCCCATCTCGGTCAGGATCATCACTTACGCTGGAAGCCGGTGGCGCTTCGATTTTATCAATTTTCCCATCTAAGACCATTCCCGCCGGCGTCACCACCTCTTCACCGCCAACAGCTTTGGCAAGATCAGGATCAAAGGCTTCAAGGCCCATTTCTGCATTCAGCGCTCCTACCACAAATTCCCTGATGGAGATGGTTCCGCCATGGTGAAAAAACGGCCGTATCCGAAGATCTGAATCGACGCCTGATAAGCGTGATGGATCCACCGAACCGTCAGGATTCACCCTAATTTTTCCGTAGGAAATACCTTTGCTCTTTAACGACACCTCAACCGATCGCCCTCTTTGCTTGGCT
>JAUIKP010000425.1 GCA_030430725.1 Nitrospiria bacterium | reverse complement strand
ACAAAAAAGGCAAACATGACAAGGACGAAGACGACGATTAACGCTTAGGCTACCAAAGGGGGTCGGATTAATTGGTCTTCCGGTTTATCTCCGACCCCCGTCCCCCTAGTACGTTGGCTTACACCTGCTTCCTGTCCAATTCTCGAAAAAGTTACAGCAACATCAATCTGTCCCATCCTCCATCGGCCCTCATCGATGGTGATAACGTATAGCCTTCTGGCATCCCCGCCATGAGTAAGTAGGGATCTATGAATAGATGCCGTTAGCTTCTAGGGAATGACTCAAGTTGAGAGACAGAAATCAAGATAAGGGCCAGCTGATACCACCCGCCGGACATGGTGCGAACGAAACGGCACAAATCCAAGAATATCTCGTAACACAGAAGCGGAAGAATTCCTGATGATTTTCCTTAATTTCCTAATAGACACCATAATTGGTAGGGTAGAACCATCCACAAGAGGAATCGCACTGTATAGGGACTCAAAACATGCTTGAAGTAGTAGAGATTCGGGTCAGCTATCGATATGTGAAAGAACATGCCTGGGTGGTTCAGGGCATTACAGGATTTCTTTCTGCTTATTTCATGGAAAAACCGGGATTTGCTCTGAAACGACACTTTGAAGAATTGGAAACCGGCATGCACGTCTGGTTGTGCGATATCCCTCCCAAGATGAAAGTTCCCACCCTCCTAAGGCGGCTGAAAGACGATATTCCTCCCTGCCAATATAAACAGCTCGAAACCAATCCCCCGGCGCCACCGCGATTTCTCATCGATTCACTGGAGCGGGAATCTGCACCCTCCTAATATTCCTCCAAATAAAAATTTCTAAGCGATTAAGGACGGAAAGGCAACAGGGCATCAACCCGGAAACTTCTATGAGTAAACGGAAAATCTGACTGAGTAGACTGTGAGGATTAGACGGGTTATTTCGGAACCATACACAAAGCCGACCGAAGAAGATGAACCCGTGCCGCCAGTTGTTCAGCGGGAAGCGAGACAGGCTCATGCGGGACACACCACACCGGTTGCATCGGATCGGGATCGGTCTTGAGCCTAGGAATCAGATGCCAGTGCATGTGAGGCACCTGATTCCCGAGTAGCTCATAGTTGATCTTCCTTGCGTCAAATACCTGTACCAGTATTTGGGCCACATTGGTGACTTCCTCTATCAGGATGCCGCGCGCCACTCTGGATAAACCAAACAGTTCAGATACATGGTCCTTTAACACCAAAACTGTCCATCCGGCAAAAAACTGATCCTCAAACACAAACGCATTGGTCAGACCACAATCGACAAGAAAATGATCTTTGGGCGGCCATGCTCCAACACATATTTTGCAAGTTGGTTCAGGCATGGCAAAAAATCGAAGGAATCATGGATTCCCTAACAGGGAGAAGAAATGGCATGGACAACACACGGAAGACACGAAGCGGACAGGGCCTCTGACACCTTCTCATACTCTCGGACAACATACCGCACATTCCCTTCATTTTTAAAGGTCGCATCCTGCGTCATGAGGTATTTGAAAGTGTAGAGAATATATGAAAAAATGAGTGCAAAGGCCAACGGTCTACCCACTTTCCAGAGTTCGCACCCGCTGGCCGTCAGCCTTACGGTTTCCAGAGTTTTGCCACCTCCATATTTGGAGAAGAAATCCATATGACAATAGAACCTCACCGCTTGTCCAGAAGAACCCTGTTAAAGCAGGGAATGGGCGTCTTCGGGATGTTAGCCGGAGGCCTCCTTGGCTCCGCCAGTCTTGCTGAAATATTCAAGGAACCAACTCCGCGTCAATCCCTGGGTCCCTTTTTCCCCGACGAAGGAGATCCAATAGATGCCATCCGCGAAAATCACGCGGTCGACACTCCCATTAGTCAGGCCAACGATCAGGATCTCACGTTTGTAAAAGGTCGCAGGGGAAAAGCCAAGGGGCAGGTCATTTATCTGAGAGGAAAAGTCCTGAGCGCAAGAACCGGAAAAGCGATACCTCACACCGTGATCATCATGTGGAGTGCCTCGGCCTCCGGCCGATACAACCACAAAGAGGATGACGGCATGTTGAAATTTCCCCATCCCACGACCGGAGAAATCATTCACCGGACCTACGATGCGTATTTTCAATACTGGGGACAGGCGGTCACCAATGAGCAGGGAGACTATTGGTTCAAAACCATTGTGCCTGGATTTTACCCCATCGACCTGGAAGCCGGACTGTACCGCCCTTCCCACCTGCACTTTCAACTGTTATCTCCAGGCCTTCCCAAACTGATCACACAGCTCTATTTCCGAGGCGATCAAATCCCCAACAATGAATTGAACCAGAAATTACTGCCAAAGGATGTCGTCATTCTGGATGCCGGACTCACAACAATAGATCTAGAGAAGGTCATCGTTGACTATGCGCCGGACGAATCGGGAGAGATAACGGATGGCTTGGTCGGTCATTACGATTTTATGGTTCCCAACCAGTAATAACTCTAGCTTTTCTAAACACGCGATTTGGCGCAAGATGGACTAGATCCGGTCGGGAAAGTTGGAAATAATCCCATCGACTCCCAGCTGCTTCATTCGGGCAATATCTTCAGGCTCATCAACCGTATAGACGAACACCTTAAAATCTTGCTCCTGAAACGCCTTTACAAGCAAGGGCGTCACAGCATCCAACGCCACTCCCACATGGGTCGCTTGAGCGGCGGTGGCTAAGGCCGTGTAAGGTATGGGCACGTCTTTGATTAACGCCAATGTGAAAGCATCTCCTATCAACCTTCTCACCGGTAACAGTTCCTCATGAAAAAACGAGGCATAAATCACTTTCCCCTGAAAGTCAGCCGCCTTCACCAAAGCGCAGACGGCGGCGGCGATTCCCCTTACTTTTAGTTCAATCATGACACCTGCACGTCCACTGAGACAGGCGAGAGCTTCTTGAAGGAGAGGAATCCGTTCACCCCCTCCCGCATCCAATTCCCGCAGAACCCTTAGCGACAAATTCTCAATCCTTCCCTCCCCGTTTGTCGTCCGGTCAACCGAATCATCATGAAGGAGCACCAGGGCTCCATCTGCCGATCGCCGGACATCAAACTCGACCATATCGACACCATATGTGATCGCCAGCTCCAGAGCAGCCAGCGTATTCTCCGGCGCATGGCCCGCCGCACCCCGGTGCCCGATCCGAAGAGGCATTCTGGTGTGATCAGTTTCCTTGGCCATATTCGTAGTAGCTGAAGGTGTTGAATGGGCTATTTCCTATAAAAATGTTCTTGCAGGATGCAACTTAAACAGCCAATAACCTAAAGGCAGATTAGGTTCAACGGGTGTTTTTGTGGATGTGCTCTTCTAAAATTAGGGGACTTCTAAAAACTCCCAGTTTTTGGGGACACGGTTACCGGCCTCGCTTGAGCGATGGGCAGAACGCCCTGAACATCGTATGCGTAAGAGCGCCTATTTGTCTGAGCTACCCTCAAGGCCTTCCCCTGGTCCCCTGTTAGGCCACCGTACTGCCGCCTGGAAACCTGGGGAACTGCACCAATTGGAAGTTATAGACAAGATTCTTGAGCCCGATATTTGCTCGAGCCCGGATTACCTCAAATCGTTCAAA
>JAUIKP010000424.1 GCA_030430725.1 Nitrospiria bacterium | reverse complement strand
CTTCCTGAGCCTCTTCGTCTTTTCTCTCTCTTCTCAATCTGCTGATTTCGCCGAATCATTTCCACCTTTCCACTTTGGATTACCCATTCATTACCATGGCTCATACGCCTTTCGTCCTACCGAACCCCAACGAGGCCATAAGTACGTGAGAGGGTAGCAAAACCTAGGCGGCAGAGCGAGGGATTGCGTAACGTTCATCAAGACGGATTGCGTAAACATGAGAAACCGTGATTGACTTCAAATTGGCAGCGTATGTGGTTTACCAGGATGAAACTGGGCAAGCTTTCGCGGCCTGAGGGAGGAAAGATATCGAAGACCGGGGAGCGCAGAGAACTCCGACAACCTATCAGAAAATTACCCCGAGAAGAACTCTCAACTTTTTTTCAGGGAATACCACGTGCCTTCGTCGGGAATCTTTCCTGGACCCGGCCCCATTTGCAAACCTCGGGGTATTTGCGAGGGAACTCATTGACTTTTTGGGCCAATTAGTAAAAAATCGTTCCGTTTTTTCGCCAAAGAGATGAGCGTGAAGCCGAGGGGACAGTGGCAGAGGCCGATCCGCATAAGATGCATTGCAGATTGGCATATTCCTGAAACTGACTAACAGGAAAAATTTAATCGAGCGCCATCTGATCCTGACCGGTGAATAATTGATTCCGTCCCGATTAAAAAAAATGTGATGTCGGTTGGGCCATCTTCACTCCATCACGGATGATCGAAACTCTAGCGGATGTCGATCGTCTTCGTTTGAGGAACGACGAAGTTGGACGATCCCTTTACAATGAGGAAGTAAAGCAAGATGACCAGAATAAAAACGGTGCGCTTCATCATGACTTGTGGGTTGATTCTGAGTGTGATGTCCGCCTGCGCCATCCCCTCAAAGAAGTCTACGGATCCCTTGACACCCACCGAGCAATTGTTATTCAGCTCAGCGATCAACAAAGGCCTGAAGCATTATGATGTGGGCATTCTCAAAGGCGCATCAATACATCTGACCGCGTCAGATCTGAGGGTAGACCAAAGTTTAAACGGAGATGTCATCAATCAGCATATGAAGCAGGTCGTTGCCGGTTGGCTAGGGCAGCAGGGCGTGATCATTCGGGAAGAGGAACAGGATGCGACGTACCGGGTGCATTTAATCGTTGAGTCTATAGGGACAACCCAAAACACGCGCATGTTTGGGCTGCCAGCAACCCAGGCAACGATCTTTCCCATCGCCACACCCGAATTGGCATTGTATAAACGTGTGCAAAGCCAGGGCTATGTGCGTTTTTATTTTGATGTTTTCGAAAGAGCATCCGGACGTTTTTTTCGCTCAACCGAGCCGCGGGTGGGAGCAGTCACTCAGACGGTCTATACGGCACTTTTCTTTATCAATTGGAGAACTACCGATATGGAGGCTCCACCTCCGATCTATGAAAGTAACTAGATAAGGAGGAGGGTATAAGGAGAATCTTGTCGGGGTACCGTCAAGAGGCAGCGGGGAGACCTTCCGAGGAATCAATCCGGACTGTTCAGGGAAGAGCGATTCTTCTTTGCCTTTAAACGTACTGGGCTGCGTTAGTCCAGCCACTCGTACAACTCATTGGCGTCGAGGGCTTTCGCCCACAACCATCCTTGTCCTTTTTCGATCCCAATAGCCCGAAGAAAGGCCGCCTGTTCTGGGGTCTCAATGCCCTCGGCGACAATATCCACCTTAAGAATACTGGCCAGGGCTGCAATCCCACGCACCAGCCGTTCTGCCGCAACATTCCTTCCCAACTGCCGAATAAAGGATTGGTCAATTTTAAGGGTGTCCACTTCCAAACCAATGAGTTGTTGCAGTCCTGAATGCCCGGTGCCGAAGTCATCAATGGCCACTCGGGCGCCCAATTGCCGAGCAAGGCGGATGGCATCCCGGCCTTTCTCATTGAGTGCCTGCCGTTCAGTGATTTCCCCGGTAAGCTGTGGAAGGTGGGCTATCAACTCTAATTTCTCCAGCACGGGCAAGATCTTGTTTTTCCCCATCACAATGGGAGGCAGATTTACGCTCACGGAAAATGTGGGATGTTCGACCAGCAGAGTGCCTAAATCCGCTTTAAGGCACGTAAACATGCAGGTGGTTAACTCTAAAGCTAAATCTTCCTGGGATTCGAGTTCGTCAATAACGGGTTCAATGCTGGTCTCACGTCCATCATCCGCTCGCCACCGTGCAAGGGCCTCACAGCCCACGATTCGATTGGTGGTGAGTTCGATGATCGGTTGATACCTAGCGAAAACGGAAGACCGAACGGTATTACTAGAAAGAGTAGACATAAGTGGCAAGTATTGGCTTATTTATGGATCGTATTCACAATAACCAGCCGGTGATGAAATCGCCACTGGTCAATTCAGGGCCAAGTTATCCTACCTTTATTTGTTAGACCACTGCGAACAAGAGAACGATCTCACTCGCCACCAGCATATGGATGGGATTTGGCGAGCCATACAAAGACCACGCCTGCCTTGTTCAACCTGGACTAACCAACTGAGCAACAGGCGCAAAGTTTGCTGGTAAAAGTTTCCGGCATGACACCAGGAGAGAGCGACTTAACGGAGTATTTGGTCGGGGCGAGAGGATTTGAACCTCCGACATCCTGCTCCCAAAGCAGGCGCGCTACCGGGCTGCGCTACGCCCCGACTCTTGTGCTAAATGGCGATGTATGGTGAGAAGACTCTTGGCATTGGTCACCGCTTGAGCGCGATGGCTTATTTGATTTTTTTCTGCAAAAGTCATCTCGGCTAGTGTTTTTCCTAGTTGAGGAACATAGAATACCGGATCATACCCGAATCCACCCGTTCCATGAAACTCCTGGGTAATAATTCCCTCTAACACGCCTTCAACGGTTTCTGTCTCTCCGTCCGGGTTGGCCAGCGCCACCACGGTGATAAAACGGGCGGTTCGCTGGGCTGAAGGCACCCCGTGTAATTCCTGCAACAGTTTCTGACAGTTGTCCTCGTATGTTGCATGCTCGCCGGCGTATCGGGCTGCATAGACCCCCGGACGTCCTTGTAACGCATCCACTTCCAACCCGGTATCGTCTGCCAAGGCCCAGTGTCCGGTAAATTTGGCTGTGGCCACGGCCTTTTTCACAGCATTGGCCTGGCAGGTAAGCCCATTTTCATCAACAGCCGGAAAATCAGGAAATTCATTCAAGGTGAGCATGGGAACGCCCACATCATTGAGAATAGATTGAATTTCCTCAACCTTATGCCGATTCCCGGTTGCCAGAACTAACGAATCAATGACCATCACCCTTATCCGACTTAGGCAATAGAGCCAATGAGTTCCTTCTGCATGGAAATCAAGCGTTGAATCCCTCCCCATCCCATCGCCAAAAAATCATCCAGATCTTTTTTGGAAAATGGAGTTTGCTCGGCAGTTCCCTGCACCTCGACCATCCGCCCATTCCCGGTCATGACGAGATTCATATCCACGTCTGCTTGAGAGTCTTCATCATAGGCCAGGTCTAACCGGATTTCCCCGGCAATTTTTCCAATACTGATGGCCGCCAAATAATCCAGAAGGGGGCATTGCTTGATCAGACCTTTTTCTTTCAAGGTCGAAAAGGCATCAGCCAGGGCA
>JAUIKP010000423.1 GCA_030430725.1 Nitrospiria bacterium | reverse complement strand
TTCGAGAGCAGGTCATTCTTGCTACCCCACTGCAGTCTTTATGCAAGGTAAACTGCCTCGGGTTGTGCCAAGTATGCGGGAGCAATTTAAATGATGGCATATGTGGGTGTTGTACCCCAGTGACTAGCTCAGCACCAGTGCCAAATTTTCAGCAGACCATATTTAAAAAAAATCCATCCAAGCGTTTCTCTGCTTCTGTTCGAAGGGGATCGTGAAGGCATCAGTCACCTCTTAATTGAAAAGTTGAACAATCTTATGGCAAATCCTAAACACAAAATTTCTAAAGCCCGCAGAGATAAGCGTCGATCTCATCTCAAGCTTATCACCCCAAATTTGTCTACGTGTCCTCAATGTCATGAGCTCAAGCCATCTCATACGACCTGTTTAAATTGTGGAACCTACAAAGGCATCGCCATTATTTCGGTTGAAGAGGGATAGCCGGTATTTTCCTTTTCGAGTCAGTCATCTTTTAACACCAAACCCATGAAAATAGCCGTGGACGCGATGGGGGGGGATCATGGATTATCTCCCAATGTCGAAGGAGCTATCCAGGCTACAAGGGAATCCTCTCTCTCGATTATCTTGGTCGGAGACGAACCCTCTCTCCAATCTCATCTGGACAAACTTGGCGGCACTAAAGCCGGCATTGAGATTTTTCATGCACCACAGGTCGTGGATATGCATGAATCTCCAGCGTTGATTGCCAGAAAAAAACGAGATTCTTCCATATGGAAAGCCACAGAATTAGTTAAAAATAAACAAGCCGACGCGCTGGTGAGTGCCGGAAACACGGGCGCCACGATGGTGTCAGCATTTTTTCTTTTGGGATTAATTCAAGGGGTTGAACGACCCGCAATTGCGGCAACCTTACCGACTCGCCAGGGTAAAGCCATCATGTTGGATGTCGGTGCCACTGTTGATTGTACGGCCCGGCAGCTTTTCCAGTTTGGAATCATGGGGCATGAATATGGTAGGCATCTTTTGGGAACTGATCGTCCAAGGGTAGGTCTGTTAAGTATTGGGGAAGAAGATACAAAGGGGAATGAAGTCACCAAGGAAACCTTTAAATTTTTGAAGGATAGCCCTATTAATTTTATTGGGAACGTTGAAGGGCGAGACGTCTATAGTGGGAATGCCGATGTCATTGTGACTGATGGATTTATCGGAAATGTGGCCTTGAAAATATCTGAAGGGTTGGCCGATGCGATTAAAAAAATGTTGATGAAAGAAATTGCCCAGTCAGCCCTGGGTCGGCTTTCCTATCTGTTTGTGGCCGGACCCCTTTTGCGGTTGCGGCGAAAAACCGATTATGCTGAATTTGGTGGGGCTCCTCTTTTGGGGGTTGAAGGTATCAGTATGATCTGTCATGGTCGTTCCTCCTCGAAAGCGATTAAAAACGCTATTCTTCGGGCCCAAGCTTTGGCGGAAGGTGGCTTGATTGAGGAAATTCGAGGTGACATTGCGCAAGGGTGCAGGTGAGTTCAACGCGGTGTCTCATGTATGAATAGTCTGATCTTAGGAACAGGGTCCTATGTTCCCAAGCGAGTCTTAACCAATGCCGATTTAGAACGCATGGTTGAGACCTCGGATACCTGGATTATTGAACGGACAGGGATCAGGGAGCGCCGGGTGGTTGACCCAGACCAAGCCTGTTCCGATTTGGCTGTTGAGGCGGCTCAGCGTGCGTTAATGGCTGCTGATGTGGCGCCATCGGAAATCGACCTGATCCTTTTAGCCACCTGTACCGGTGATTCTCCTCTTCCTTCCACTGCCTGTCTTATTCAACATCGGTTAGGAGCAAGTCGGGCAGCGGCGTGTGATATTTCCGCGGCCTGTTGTGGATTTATCTATGCGTTGGCTATTGCAGATGCCTATGTGAAAAATGGTATGCGGCATGTATTGGTCATTGGTTCCGAAGTCATGTCGGCGATAACCGATTGGACCGATCGCAATACGTGCGTATTATTTGGCGACGGGGCTGGGGCGGTTGTTGTAGGGCAAGGTACTGAAGGTTCTGGGATTCTTTCCACGCATTTGCATGCCAATGGCGGACTCTCTGATATGATTCAGGTGCCTGGAGGCGGATCGCGGGAACCGGCATCCGAAAGGGTTCTTCAAGAGAAACGATGCTTTATCAAAATGAAGGGCAATGAAACTTTTAAAATTGCCGTTAAATCAATGGAAGAAGCCACCACAGAGGCATTAGAGGCCAATAAATTAGAAATGGAGGATGTCGATCTATTTATTCCTCATCAGGCCAATATGCGGATCTTGAATGCCGTGGGTCAGCGATTGGGGTTGCCCCGAGAAAAGTTGATGATTAATTTGGATCGATTTGGTAATACCTCTGCAGCGTCGATTCCATTGGCGCTCGATCAAGCTGTCCGGGAGGGAAGGATTCATAAAGGCAGTGTGGTCCTGTTGGCGGCATTTGGTGCAGGCCTTACCTGGGCTTCAGCGGTCGTTCGTTGGTAATGTTACTGTGGGCGGATATCTCCTTCCTGAATGAGATCATTGCCACAAAAACAGGGGAAGAATCTGAGCCTTCCAACAGGAGCAAACCAGAAGATTTTTGGGATGTAAAGAGAGGGGAATTATGCCTGGAACGACCTCATGGGGTAAAAATGATTGGGCGCTGATTTTAGGAGTCTCTAGTGGTTTTGGAGAGGCGGCAGCTATGGAGCTGGCCAATTTAGGGTTGAATATCTGTGGTGTGCATCTTGATCGAAAATCAACACAAGCGAATGCAGAGCGCATTGCCTCGCATATTCGTTCACTCGGCCGGGAGGTCCTGTTTTTTAATGTCAATGCGGCCGATCCTGAAAAGCGAGCCGACATTTTGAAGGCTCTGAAGCAACGGGCGGAAGAATCCGGGAAGCCAGTCTGTGTGCGGGTATTGTTACATTCGTTAGCTTTTGGGACCCTGAAGCCGTATATTGCGGAATCCCATGCAGAAGCCATTAATAAAGCACAGATGGATATGACGTTGGATGTCATGGCTAATAGTCTGGTGTATTGGACACAGGATTTAGTGGCACAAAAATTGTTGGGAACGGGGAGTCGAATCTTCTCCATGACCAGCGCCGGAGGCGCGCGAGTCTGGCGAACCTATGGGGCGGTTTCTGCTGCAAAGTCGGCCCTGGAGTCCCATACCAGGCAATTAGCTCTGGAATTGGCGCCTCTGGGTATCACCGTAAACTCACTGATGGCTGGTGTGACCGATACTCCGGCTTTGCGTAAAATACCCGGTTCTGATGAAATGCTGGCTTTAGCCAAACGAAAAAATCCTTCAAATCGATTGACCACGACCCAAGATGTCGCCGATGCGTTAGGGCTGTTAAGTCATCCAAAATCACATTGGATCACTGGAAATGTGATTTGTGTGGATGGTGGAGAGTTTATTGTCGACTAGTTTCAGGAAGTGAGAGGAGTCATGTGGTGGACTGCCCCTGAATTATGGCATTTTTTAGAGGGTGAGCGAAAAGCATGAAGCCAGTCTTTGGTTTTCTGTTTCCTGGGCAAGGTTCTCAGGCCGTTGGCATGGGCAAGACCCTTTTTGATGGGAGTCCTGCGATTCAGGCCCTCTATAAGGAAGCCGTGGACAT
>JAUIKP010000422.1 GCA_030430725.1 Nitrospiria bacterium | reverse complement strand
AGTTGGTTGAGTCAAGTGAGTTGGTGCTCACTATTCAATGATCTTTCCTATTCGTTCCCATCGGATCCAATCCGTCCAAGCTCCCTGCCCATTCCATGACCAATACACGAGAAATGCCCTACCTTTTATTTTATCCATTCGCACAAATCCCCAAAACCGACTGTCCAAACTTTGGTCACGGTTGTCACCCATCACAAAGTAGGAATCCGGAGGAACAGTTAGAGGACCAAGGTTATCCCGAGGATTGATACGCCCATCGATGATTCCAGGGTCGACCCTCTGAGTAAAGCCATCATCCAACAATGGCTGTCCATTCACAATCACGTGTTTATTTTGAATATGAATAGTATCACCAGGAAGTCCGATTACCCGTTTAATGAAATCCTTGTTTTCATCCTCAGGGTAGCGAAACACAATGATATCCCCACGCGACGGAGGATCAAAATTCATCACGATCCTTGAAGAAAAACACGTCACAGGTGGGAACGAGACCTGAAACTCACAGTCTTGCGGCAACTGAAAGCCGTAGGCGAGCTTGGAAACAAGGATATGGTCGCCAATCAGCAAAGTCGGAATCATCGACCCTGATGGGATCTTAAAGGCCTGGACCACAAAGACTCGAATGGTCAGGGCCAGAATAATGGCAATGATTAAGGCCTCGGCATATTCTCGAATAATTGACTTTTTGGATACCTCCATATCCGGGGAACTCTCGGTAACCGAAGATTCCTCGTGAAGATTTTTTTCGGAAGATTCGGTCATTTTAGGTTGTTGGGGATCCTGAGTGGTCATTAGCGGTTCAGTTCGGCTCGGTCTTTAAAATAGCCAGAAAGGCCTCTTGAGGAACTTCGACACGCCCTAATTGTTTCATTCGTTTTTTTCCTTCTTTTTGCTTTTCCCACAATTTGCGTTTTCGGGAAATATCCCCACCATAGCACTTGGCCGTCACATTTTTCTTGAGTGCGCCAATGGTTTCCCTGGCAATAATGCGTTTGCCTATTGCCGCCTGAATGACAATTTCAAACATTTGCTTTGGAATGAGTGCTTTCATTTTTTCGGCTAATTGTCGCCCGCGACTTTGCACTTTGTCCTTGTGCGCGATAATGGAGAGCGCATCCACTGTCTCACCATTTAGCAATAAATCCAATTTCACCAATTCGGATTCCCGATAGCCCAGCAATTCATAGTCTAACGATGCATACCCTTGGGTTCGAGATTTGAGCCGATCATAAAAGTCTAACACAATTTCATTGAGGGGGATTTCGTAAATGAGCATGGACCGGGTTGGATCCAGGTATTGCAGCCCGAGTTGAATGCCCCGACGCTCCTGGCATAATTGAAGAACATTTCCAATATACCGCTCCGGTGTAATCATCGTGGCTTTAATATAAGGCTCCTCAATTCGTTCGATCTGTGCCGGGTCGGGTAGTTTGGAGGGGTTATCGATCACCAGGGTATCGCCTTTGGTGGTAAACACACGATAGACGACAGTGGGTGCGGTACTGATTAGATCCAGCCCATATTCACGTTCCAAGCGCTCTCGAATTATTTCCATGTGGAGAAGCCCTAAAAATCCACATCGGAATCCAAATCCCAAGGCCAGGGATGTTTCCGGCTCGTAGACAAAGGAGGAATCATTCAGTCGCAATTTCTCCAGAGAATCCCGCAAATCTTCAAACTTGGCATTGTCGGTCGTGTATAACCCGCAAAAGACTACCGGCTTGACATCCCGATACCCAGGCAAGGCCATGCTGGTGGGGCGCTTTGAATCCGTAATGGTGTCGCCAATCTTAGTGTCCGAAAGTTCTTTCATCCCGGCACAAATATACCCGACTTCCCCGGGCCCCAGACGATTCACTTTGGTTCGTTTCGGTGAAAAGACGCCCACCTCCAGAACTTCAAATTCCCGTCCTGAAAACATGAGTCTAATCATCATGTTGGGAGTTATTTCTCCATCCATGACGCGAAGGAGCACCACGGCTCCCTGATAATTGTCGAACCAGGAATCAAAAATCAGTGCCTTTAAAGGTTGATCAATAGAACCGGCAGGAGGTGGAATAATCTTCACGACCCCTTCAAGCACCTCCATTACTCCTCGTCCATCTTTGGCGCTGACTAAAAATGCCTCCTCACTCGACAACCCCAATACATCGCGAATTTGGACTTTGACGCCTTCGACATCGGCACTTGGTAAATCAATTTTATTGATGACAGGAATAATCACTAAATCATTCGAAATCGCCAAATAGGCATTGGCGATCGTCTGTGCTTCCACACCTTGCGTGGCATCGATTAACAGAAGTGCACCTTCACAGGCAGCCAAGCTGCGTGATACTTCATAGGCGAAATCCACATGTCCAGGAGTATCAATGAGGTTAAACTGATATTCCTGCCCATCCGAACTCCGAAACCGTGTTTTGACGGCATGCGCTTTGATCGTAATGCCACGCTCACGCTCCAAATCCATGGCATCCAAATATTGCGCACGCGCTTCACGTGGAGACACGGCACCGGTGATTTCCAAAAACCGGTCGGCAAGTGTCGATTTCCCGTGGTCGATATGAGCAATAATTGAAAAATTGCGGATAAGGGTTTGAGGAAAGACTTTACTCATTCGAAGTGATTGTGATTGTAATGAGACCCTAAAAGGTTGTCAAAAATCGATGAATTCCGCTAGGTTATTTTCTGGAAACGACCATGGCTCCTAAAACGATCCGCACAGCGTTAGAAAAAGACGATTGCAAGTACGTATGGCACCCTTTTACCCAAATGCAGGAATGGGAACGCCAACCTCCTCTCATCATCAAAAGCGGAAAAGGTTCGTATGTCTATGATATCGATGGCAATGCCTACCTCGATGCGACGGCATCCATCTGGGTCAATATTCATGGACATCGACATCCTCGAATTGATCAGGCCATTCGCCATCAACTGACCCAGGTGGCTCATACGACGCTATTGGGACTATCCAACCCACCGGCCATTCAATTGGCGAAGGCGCTTGTTCATCTGGCTCCCAAAGGGTTACAAAAGGTCTTTTATTCCGACAACGGCTCCACTGCCGTTGAAGTTGCGGCAAAAATGGCTATTCAGTACTGGCAACAATGTCCGAATCCCCAACCGCAAAAAAGACGGTTTATCCATCTTGGCCTCTCCTATCATGGGGACACAGTGGGGGGAATGAGCCTCAGCGGAGTCGAACTGTTCCGCCGATCTTTTTCTCCACTCCTCTTTGCCAGCCATGACACTGAGCCTCCTTATTGTTATCGATGTGCCCTTCAATTGCATTTCCCCCAATGTCGCCTTGCCTGTCTTGATCCCCTTGAAAAACTTCTTCACACGCACCATCAAGATATTGCAGGCCTCATTCTTGAGCCCATGGTGCAGGCGGTCGCCGGGATCATTCCCTCCCCTCCAGGATACCTGAAACGCGTCAGGGAATTATGCACCAGGTACAAGGTCTTATTCATTGCCGATGAGGTGGCCACCGGGTTTGGCCGAACAGGTCGAATGTTTGCATGTGAACATGAAGGAATTTCTCCGGATATCATGGCTATTGCCAAAGGTTTAACGGGAGGCTATCTCCCATTGGCCGCCACATTGACCACAAACGCCA
>JAUIKP010000421.1 GCA_030430725.1 Nitrospiria bacterium | reverse complement strand
GCGTCGACAGCTTCTAAAATGATATCGATAATGAATGGAGAAACCGATATCTCCCCCTGCCTCAACTTGTTCAATAAACTCTCAGCTTGATGGGCCACTTCAACCAAATGGGTAAAACCCAAAAATCCGGCGGATCCTTTCATGCTATGCATACACCGGAAAATCTCGTTCAGCAATTCAGTGTTGGACGGCTCCGCTTCCAACTTCACAAAGTGTTGGTCAAGGGCTTCCAGCATTTCCGAACTTTCGGCCAAAAAGTCGTTGAGTATTTCCTTCATTTCCTCATTCATCGATCATCTACTCTCAACTCCTGGAATTTTTTAGCCCATTTCGGACCGGGTAAGAACACGCTGAGGACTCGTGCATAAGCATTAGGACATCCCGTATTCGGACAAAATACTATCGACCAAATCTTGTTGAAGGGCGGTCGTTTTAGACGATTCCAACTGACGCAGCATTTCATATCCCCGTCCTTCACCCGATGAACCGGCCTCACCCTTTTGTTGCTGAATTCCAAATATGACGACCAACTTTAACAATTTATGTTGGATTTCATTTAAAATGGACACAAGCTTTGCCACCCGTTGTGCCACGAGATCCTGAAAAGACAGCGCCACATGAATATTCAACAGTCGGACTTCATCCAACTTCACCAAGGCTACAATTGCATCAAGATCCTTGGCGGCTCTCCCGGCCACATTGGCACGTAATTGCTCCAAATGGTATTGAATTACCTCCCGGTTCCGTTCCAGTTCTTCTGTCAGACTGAGTACCTTATGTGTTCCGTCTTCAGTCATTTTGGCAAGATCATGTAAATGTAATGTGGCTTGAGGCAGTTGATCTGAGGTTGACGTCACCGGAGATTCCATGTCCCGAATTGCTTGAGTAATCACTTCAACATACTTGGCCAACTCCTCCATTTCCATTTTAATCGAACGCTTTTCATTCTCACCCTCTTCGGACATCTCTTCAGCGCCTGGCCCCTCGGCCCCAATCACCCGATCCACAAGCATAAGAATCTCCTTTATATCGTTATATTCGGAGGATGGGCTTTCCCATTATGACGTTTTCACCGACTGAACATTAGAAAATACTTTTTCCAATTTCCCTTGCAATACTTCTGCAGTAAACGGCTTGACGACATAGTTGCTTACCCCAGCTTGGACTGCCTCGATCAGATTTTCTTTTTGCGCTTCAGCGGTGACCATCAAAAACGGGAGCGTTTTCAAATCTGGATCGGCTCGAATCGCTCGCAAAAGCTCAATACCCTGCATCACAGGCATATTCCAATCTGACACCACCAACCCAAAGCCGCCGGCCTTCAATTGGGTCAAAGCGTCCTGCCCGTTTTCTGCTTCCACGATGTCCGAAAAACCGATTTGACGTAACACGTTTTTCACAATCCGACGCATGGTAGACATGTCGTCCACCACCAAAACTTTCATCCCAGTATCAATCATGATGCGCTCCTTAGGCCATAAAATCCGAGGCCTTTTGGGGTTTTCCCATCAATAGAATATTTTTTTGGCATCCGTGCATATTTTGTTGAACATACGTGGCATATTCGAAATTCGGTTAACTTCCCTGCGATCTTTAGCCGTCCCTGGAAAATTTCACATGTCGACCCATGTTCTTTCTTTAATAAAAAGAACATGGATCTTCCCGAAAGACCATTTGGGCCAAACGCCTTTTCCATCAGCCGGGGATCAACATAGGCCAATCCAACAGATGCTATAGAACAATTTAAATTAAAAGGAAATGATGGAACGGGAAGGAAAGAATTTTTGAAAGAAAAGGGAGAGGACTAACATGTAAATATTTTGGGAATGTTCCCTAGATATCCAAAAAGGCCTTGCCCATTCCGGGGCATCTTGCCCTCAGAATATGAGCAGGTCATTCATATGGCTCTCGAGGGCCACTCTCTCGCGAGAGAGTCAAGGGTCCCCAGGGAGAATTTAATTCAAACTAAACCGGTCACGAACCCCTTGTTGAGATCCAGCACCAACCATTACCGAATCTCCTCCGGCATTTTGAACCCAGGCTTCAATTTCTTCCCGCACGAAGCGCCAGTGTTTTCCAACTTTATGCCCTGGAAGTCGACGTTCTCTAGCGAGTTTGTAGATTGTCGATTTTGGAACCTTTAAAAACGTCGACACTTCACTTAAGGTCAGCAAATCTTTCATTGTGGCACCCTCATTAGAGTTTGGTCTGTAATGTTTGTGGTATCGGACTGATCATAGGGAAACTTGAGACTTCTTGTTTGATAATAGGAAATTGTGTTTTCCCCACCGCCTTATCACGGGAATTGTGCCATAGTCATTCTCTGAACCTCCTTTAACGACAACAATGGGTTCAGAAGACCGCCCAGCCTTTTATCCTTGCTGTGCAATTAGGCGTTCAATTACACTCGTCAACTGTTTGACTATCCGTTCTAATTCGATAGCCGTTGAATGCAGAGAAGAAAAAGTGGCCGAAACAGCCGCCACTTCAAGTTGTTCCGCTTTTTCTCCTGCATGAGTGGCGTGGATCGCACTCAGGGCACCTTTTAGTTGATGAGCGAGTCTTTGAAGCTCTTGACGGTTCTCAAAATAAATGGTTTGATGCAGCCCTTTAATCAGATCCGGGGCTGTGGCGTTGAAAATGTGGAACAAGGAGTACAGCAAATCTTCATCCCCCTCCAGGGCCTGCAAGGCAAAGGAGACGTCATAGTGTTCTCTTTCCTCCGGAAACAGAGTAGAAGGTCTTTCCTTGTGTCTGGTCCCTGAGTATCCGGTGGGAACAGCATGATTCTCCGCCCGATCAGAATGATCATTTGTCTCTGATGAAGAAGAATCCACAGCAATGGGACCAAACCCTACCCATTGACGGAGAATTCTTTTAAAGTCTCCTAAATGAACCGGCTTGAAAAGACAATCATCCATGCCATTCTCAAGGCATTGTGGACCATGCTCAGGAAGCGCATGGGCTGTAATCCCAACAATTGGAATATGGGAAACCGGAGGAGAGGCCAAACCATGCCGCCGATGCCAAAAGGGAGCTGTATGGACAAATGCTCCAACATGTTCCAATTCCCGAATTCGTTTCGTGATGGCCAACCCATCCATGTCGGGAAGCTCCCAATCCATCACAATGCAATCCACAACTTTCTCTTTCAACAAGGTCAAAACTTGCCTACCCGTACCCACGATGGTCACTTGACATCCGAGTTTTCCTAACATGTCGGCTGCAACCCGTTGATTCACAGGATTATCTTCCACAACCAGCACCGAAGGCCCTTCCTGAACATTGGGTAAAGATTGCTCGAAAACCTCAATAGTTCTCTGCACCATCTGAACAGGTTGTTGCTCGGTTGTTTTGGATAAATTTGACCGTCCCGAAAGTCCTGGTTCTCCTATTAAGCACTGGAAAAATTGCTTTCGGTGTAAGGGAAGGGTAATCATCCCATCGAACCCCAAACTTCTTTCTTCATCATCATTGCGATACCAAAATGGCTTCAGACCCCAAACTTTGACGTCTCGAAACTGAGAAGAAGATCGCATTCGTTCAAACCATTCTCGAACAGCCGCTTTCTCCAGACGATCGCTGAGAATAACCCCCGCGATGGGACGGTCCGATTCGTGG
>JAUIKP010000420.1 GCA_030430725.1 Nitrospiria bacterium | reverse complement strand
TCGTGAAGTTCGACAAAGCTTAATTCTTCCAGTGGATTCCGGATGCCGGCCATTTCGTATGCCAGTTTTGCCGCCATACGCCCCCCGCGAAAGGAATGCACCCCGGGGTATTTGAGCCGGGCATAATCGGATTCCTGCTCGTGCGGAAGTAGCGGAACGTTCCCATGCGGCCGGTCAGCCATGCGCATGGCATCCGACCCTGATCCTATGCCGGTGATGTGCACCGGTCGGTCACAGACCTGTTCGGCAATGGTTTCGTCAGCCAGAATACAGACAGCTGCACCATCGGACATGGTGCAGATATCTTCCATGGTCAATGGGGTGGCCACCATGGGCGATTCCCGAACCTGTTTGACGGTGAGCCGTTTCGCCTTTTGTGCATAGGGGTTGTACAGGGCATTCAGATGATTTTTGACGGAGACCATGGCCATCTGTTCAACCGTGGTGCCGAATTCATGTATATGGCGATTGACCATCATGGCATAGTACCCGGTATAAAACCCGCCGACCGGAAAGTCGAAATTCGTATCGGAAGCCAGCGCAATAAATTCGTTCCCTTTCCAGGTGTTGACTCGTGACATGGTTTCGAATCCGAACGCCACGCAACAGTGCATGCGTCCGGACGCAATCGCTTCCCAGGCCGATTGGAAGCACAAGCCTCCCGTGGCGCCACCCCCTTCGACCCGTTTTGACGGTTTGGGGCACAGTCCCAGATAATCCTGTGCCATGCTGGCGGCTTTGAGCTGTCGCGTGAAATGATCTGAAAAATAGGAGCCGACTCCTCCATCAATCATGTCTTTCGATAAGTCGGGCACGTCCTGGAGGGCGGCGTCATAGGCTTCTTTGACCATCAGACGAAAATCTTTATCCGGATGGGCTTTGGCGAATTTGGTGATCCCGCCGCTGATCATATAGACCGGTCTCATCGGGGTAGTCCTTTCACAAATTCCACAATGCGTGACATCGGGGTGCCGGGAGGGAACAGGGCTTGCACACCGTTTTCCATCAGAGGGCCGACATCATCAGAGGGGATAATGCCTCCACCGAAGACGACGATATTCTCGGCATGATGCGTTTTCAGTAATTCCAGGACTCGTGGAAACAGAGAGGTATGGGCACCGGAATGAATGCTGAGGCCTATCGCATTCACGTCTTCCTGGATGGCGGTATTGACGACCTGCTCGGGCGATTGATGTAACCCGGTATAAATAACTTCCACGCCGGAGTCTCGTAGGGCCCGTGCCACCAGTTTCACGCCGCGGTCGTGGCCATCCAAACCAACCTTTCCGATCAGGACTCGAACGGGTGTCGTTGCCGTGGTCATGCCGTTCTCGCTTCCTCTGCAGGTTTCAAAAAATATTTACCTTCCGGGTCTTGGTGGACGTACCCCATTGCAATCCCGGGGTCATGTTCGAAAATCAAAAGCCATCCTTCCTCGTAGGCTTGATCAAGAATCCATCGTTTGGTTTCCAGCGTCTGTAGCGGAAAGAGGTCATAGCCCATAATATAGGGGAGGGGCAGGTGGGAGACCGTTGGAATACAATCACCTAAAAAGAAGGCCGTGTGTCCCTCGGATTCAATCTTGACGCTTTGGTGGTATTTGGTATGCCCGGGGGTGACCACCATCGAGACACCGGGCAGCCACTCGGTCGTGCCTGTGACAAACTCACACTGGTGATGTTCCAGAACAGGAATGAAATTTTCCTGACGGTAACTGGCCCTGGTCCGTTCATTCGCCCTGATGGCATCTTCAAATTCTCCGCGTTGTACCAGATATTGTGCCATCGGAAAGGTCGGGATCGTCCGTCCTTTTTCATCACACCGCGTGTTGCCTCCGGCATGATCGAAGTGCAGATGGGTATTGATCACCATATCGATATCCTTGGGGGCAAGGCCGAAATAGTGTAATGAATCATGCAGCGAGGAGGATTGATCCACGGCAAACATTCGATGAAATTTTTGGTCATGTTTTGAGCCAAGTCCCGTATCGACGAGGATGTTCTTCCCATGTGCCTGGATCAGCAGACAGGTCAAGCTGAGCGGAATGCGGTGGTGATCGTCGGCCGGGCAACATTTCTCCCAGAGCACTCTGGGGACCACTCCGAACATCGCGCCGCCGTCAAGCCGGAACCGGCCGTCTGTCACAGGATGAATGCTAAATTGTCCAAGTTTCACAGGATTGGTCCCTTCTGTTTTGAGGAAAGGGGTTTCCGGTTAGAGGAACATTGGTGAAATCCGCATGCCGGCTTGCTCTGTGACCTTCCGGCGAATTGAGTCCTGATGGCCAACATGCCTGGTGGTCCTCAGGCTGCGACAGTTGTTTATAATACCACCGGTTCACGATAGGTTCCGAAGACTCCCTTTAAGGCTCCACACATTTCTCCCAATGTGGCCTTGGCTTTGACGGCGTGCATCAGGTGTGGCAACAGATTGTCGCCGGATTGTGCGAACCATTGAATTTCATGAAGCGCTTCATCCACTTTCTTGGGGTTCCGTTTGGCGCGAAACGCGCGTAAGCGTTCCCGCTGAGCCTGTTCGACTTCCTTCCCGATTCGTAGGGTGGGAATGGTGTACTGATCCGACTCAACGTACTCATTGAGGCCGACGATGATACGTTCGTTCCGGTCGATTTCTCCCTGGTAGTGCTGAGACGCCTCCAGGATCTCTCGTTGCGGGAACCCCCGTTCGATGGCCGCCAACATGCCTCCCATGGCATCCAGCTTGCGAAAGTATTCGCGGGCACTTTCTTCCATCCGGTTGGTGAGGTGTTCAATAAAGTAGGAACCGGCCAGAGGATCCACCGTGTTGGTGACCCCGCTTTCATGAGCAATGATCTGTTGGGTGCGTAACGCCAGCGTCACGGCCTCCTGAGTGGGCAGAGACAGCGTTTCATCCATGGAATTGGTATGGAGCGATTGTGTACCCCCGAGCACGGCTGCCAGAGCCTGAAGGGTCGTCCGCACCACATTATTCATGGGTTGCTGCGCCATGAGGGAACACCCTGCAGTCTGGGCGTGGCAGCGGAGCTGGAGCGAGCGTGGATTGTTGGGGTGGTATCGGTCTTTCATTTCCTGTGCCCACATGCGTCGTGCCGCTCGAAACTTGGCAACTTCCTCAAAGAAGTCGTTATGCGAATTAAAGAAAAAGGACAGTTGCGGGGCAAAGGTATCGATCGGCAATCCTGCCTGAACGGCGGCTTCGACATAGGTCAGCCCGTCATACAAGGTGAAGGCCAGTTCCTGCACGGCAGTGGAGCCTGCTTCCCGGATGTGATACCCGCTGATGCTGATGGGATGCCATTTCGGCACGTGCTCGTTGCAGTAGGCGATGGTGTCCGTGATCAACCGCATGTGGGGAGCAGGTGGGAACAACCATTCTTTTTGCGCGATATATTCTTTGAGAATATCGTTTTGAAGGGTGCCATTGAGCCGATTCAGCGGGATGCCTTGCCGTTCGGCCAGAGTGAGATACATGGCGAAGATCACGACGGCCGGCCCATTAATCGTCATGGAGACCGAGACCTCATCCAGAGGGATTCCGTCGAAGAGTGTGGCCATATCTTCCAGTGACGACACCGCCACTCCGCAATAGCCCACTTCCCCAAGCGCCTGCGGATCATCGGAATCCAGC
>JAUIKP010000419.1 GCA_030430725.1 Nitrospiria bacterium | reverse complement strand
GGCCAGGACATCCATCCGATACAATCCATCCGAGATTCATGTTGACTTCCACCCACTGGGCTTGCCCCTCCTCCCCTGCCATTTTCCGGAGCCTGTCACCAGGCGTGGTCCATGTGTGGCGGGTTCATCTGGATTTTTCACCCCGCCAGGCTGCACTCTACCGCACCAATCTATCTGAAGATGAACGAGAACGGGCAGAACGGTATCGGGTCCCTCACCACCAATACCAATTTATTTCCACCAGGGGCATTCTTCGAAATTTGGTCGGTCGGTATGTGGGAATTCCTGCGGCTACTCTCCGGTTTGAGATCAACTTACAAGGAAAACCCTCTCTGACCGGACCACCCCATCCGTCCCTGCAATTCAATGTCTCTCATACGAGTGGAATGGCATTGTTGGCCTTCACGATTGAACACGCTGTGGGTATTGATGTGGAACAGATCAACCGGAATGTCAGCGATCAGGATATTGCCACAAGATATTTTTCTCCACGGGAGGCGGCACACCTTGCCACCCTTTCACCTGACAAGCGGACCCAGGAGTTTTTGACCTACTGGACCTGCAAGGAAGCGTATCTCAAAATGCAGGGGATTGGGCTATCGGGTGGAATGGCTCAATGTGAGATCGCACTCCACCAGGACGGATTGAAGGCTACTGTGCGGTCAACACATGAATCCGATCGGGGGAACGACTGTTCACTCTTTCGCATCAATCCCGGCCAGTCCCACATCGGGGCGCTCGCCGTAGCATGCCATTCGGTTGAAGTGTTGTTTTGGGATTGGAAAGATTAACGCGTCGCCTCTCCCTTAAATCGAACAGGTTCGTTGCCTTGTAAATGATCCGGAGTGAGCCAGTATGTGCCTTTGAGACTGGCATCCCAAACTGATTGAGCCGCCGGTTCATTCCCTCCGGTCAATAGATAGACAACCCCCCCAAATAACCCTCCCACGCCCGCATAGATCACTTTGACGGGCGTATACAAAATGGATAAGGCTCCACTCGCGATTTGAAGTCCCAAAGATGAATCGTCGGAATTTTCTGAATTTTCGGCAACCACCGGCGCTGCCTCATCAGATGCAGGTGGGACGTCCTCAGCAATCGGTTCAGTTACGACCGTCGTCTGCTCTCGAGCCGTCTCGGTTGCCGGCATCGGCTCTGACTCGGTTGCAGGGACTGAGTTAGGCGAATCCAAAAGCACCTCCGCCGACTGAGTTGTGGGAGGTGAGCCGGAGGAATCAACCGCTACCGGCGCCACCTGAGAAGCAGGAGGCTCGCTGTGACTTTCTGCTTTCACCTGCGCGGAGGGGGAGGACTCTGGCTTCTGCCAAGCCTGTTCAAGGGCCAGAATGGTCAGATCTTGTATCACCCGATCAGACACCACCAACGGGTCAGCACTCCAACCCTTGCCTTCAAAGGCCACCTCCCCCGCACCGGTATTCATTCCAAGAACATCAACGACAACCTCATTCATGGGTGGAGATCCACTATTTTCAGGCTCTTTTGTGGAATTCAACGAAGTTTCGTCGACGTGCACAAATACCACCAATGTCGCCCCAACCTTACGAGCTCCTCCTAGAGCCTGAGCATGCCCTTCCGTCCCATTTCGAGAAGCCAATTCCGGAACTCCGACTTCTTGCACAACCTGTCGATTGACCACCAGTAATTGATGGTCATTCAGCCAATCCAAAGCCTGGTTGACAGCCGCGGCATGATTTCCGGTCACCACCACCCTCGTTCCCGGGCTTGGTTGAGTAACCTGAAATCCTTCTTTTTTATAGGCTTCATTCCCGGAGGGACCACCAACGCATCCCAACAACACACTAAAAGCTCCAAGCAGACCGATCAGGTTTCTGTAATGACGATACCCTGGATCCGACATAGTGATGTTCCCTTCGTTATCATTTCTTTTGTAAAGATACGCGTTTGTAGGCCCGATAAGAAGTATTTCCGACCATCCGGTTTAACCATCACGTGGACCGGGGCTCACATCTAACATTCACATGAGAAAGGGAAGATTTTGCCTGCACAGTCCGGTTTCAAATGAAAAATTAGCATATGACGACCTTTTTGAAAAATTAACATACCACAAATTGTGCCATTCACGGAGAAAGACCCGTTAATTTTTCTCTTTCCTGAGTAAACAGAGATGCCTCATTTTTGGAAATCCTCGCATACCGGAAACGCTCCTGACCGAAAAAAGAGAATGGTTTTTAAAGTTTCGACTCATCTTTCACCAAACCCTTTACCGTTTCCTCATACTCGGTCTCTGTCATGACTGGAATTGCATGAACCCAAGCTTCCTAGTATGCTTAATGAACTGAGTGATTCGGCCGATTGACCTCATAAACACTCAACACTCTTTTCTTAGAATTTTCATGGCGTTACGAATTCTGTCATTTTTCATCGAAGGCGTCACCTGGCGTGTGGCGAAAACGCCAACGGGCTATTGCCACCGTGGCCGTTCGAACATGCCAGAGTGGATTCCGGGAATTCCCTCGGGCGTATCGCAGGATATTGTCGACAGCACATTTCAGCAATTTCCCTCTGATGATGACTCCCTCCAGCCCCATAACATCACATTCAAAATGACCTATCGTGTCGGGTCTTCCAATATTGAATGCTTTATCTTTTCCTCACCTGACGGCGACCTCTTTTCTGTCAGAATACCTCCTGCAACTTTCATCGCTCTTCAAGAAGCACTTCCATCCCAGACTATTCCACGCATGAGAGTCGCCCGTTTAGCTGTGCAGCATGCGATCGCGTTCGGGGTACCAGGGGTAGAACTTCTGCCAGGAAATAACATATACGAATCGGTTAAATCTCAACTGGCAGGATCCTCTCTGCAAAAAACCCAGGTATAAGTCTCGCACTTTCTATCGCTCTAAAGATTCCTGCTTCCTTCCAAGGCCGTTATCCACGGACACCGGTAAAAATCATTTTGATGAACTACATGGCAGATGCCTAACAATCTGCCCTCATGAATCTCCCCCAAGCTGTGCACAATCCTGCTGGGAGTGTTGAATAATGCTGTTCTCCATGGGCAAAAACCCCCAAGGCGACTTTGAAGGTCAGAGGCCTCGGGTCGGTTCAAAAAAGTCGGTCCAGCAAGGCCACAGCCATTTTTGCGCGCGGAGCGTACAAGGAGTACGTGAGCACGGGAAAATGGCAACCTGCCTGCGCGAAGCCGCTACGGCGGAGGCAGGGAACGCCGCTTGGGGGGGTCAACAGCCCCCTCTAGGTTTCTTCGTTGCCTTCCAAGCATTTGATACATTCATCCATTTGCGGGTCACCATGAAGACGACAAAAATGCCTGGAGCATTGGATACAGACCAAAAAACTTAGACGTTCCGACCCTGCTTCCTTACACAAATAGCAGGGCTTTTCCCGTTTCGCATTGGGCATATCTTTCCTCCTGCAATGGGATGGGGATGAGCATATCTCCGGAGCTCCGAGATACCCGCTAATCTACGAATAGGGCTGGCATCAAACCAAAGACCAGGGTGAGTTATACTCAAGAGAAAATGTGGGGGGCCTTTCTGCAGGCACGCTCGGAGGGAAATCGCATCATGACAAAATTGGACAGACCGGAGTCTCAGAAAGCCGAAGGCAGATTGTCTGAGACGATGCGGTCTC
>JAUIKP010000418.1 GCA_030430725.1 Nitrospiria bacterium | reverse complement strand
CGGATGCACGGTATTACACGGGCGAAATTCTCGCGCCGACCGGCTTGGCCTTCACCATACGTTGATGCACGATTGTAAAAAATTCGGACGACCGGAATGATGTTGGCTTTTCCTCAAAATAGGAAACTTGACAGGACCCTGGCTTTGGTCCGGGAGGGGTATACCTTTACGCTTAATCGGTTTCAACGATTGCATTCCGACGGGTTTAAACACGACTCATGCTCCGGAAGGCAATGTGTACAAAGGACGAAGATGCGTCCGCTATGGTTTATCATCCTGACCGGTTTACGCGGAAACAGGCCATGCCGCCGATAACACTGCGACTGGTGCAGGATAAGGGAAGCGTGAAACTGATGAGCGGAGAAAGCCATCGGATTCGAAAACAGCTGTTCCTGTCTTTGATGACCCCGGATCGAATCCGGCATATCGGGGAATTAGCCGCCGATCAGTGGCTCAGATATATTCGGAAATGGGAACACATGGATCAGGTCGTGTTGCATCATGAAGTGGAAGGATTGTTCTGTCAGGTGGTCTTCGCCTGAACAGGTGTGCCCCTTCCGGAACCGGACGTCGCACAGTGGAGGTGAAAAATGTCCTGGCCTATTACGGAGACGAAAAGTCCGAAACGGCATCTGCCCTTTCACCTGCAGTTAGCTTGGACATCCTGGACCGCCGACAAGCTGCGTCATTCCATCGGAGGGTATCTCGCACAGGTGCCACCGGCGGATGGCCTTCCTGGATGATCAGTACCCATGACTACCTGGGATTGGCAATGCGACTCAAGGGAGACCAAACGGATATGGCAGCCATGGTGTTGCTGACCTTAGCGGGAACTCCAATATAGGTATTATGGAGAGGAAATCGACATGAGGGGAGTTCCCATTCCCGGCGAACATGTCATCGATCCGCAGGGACGTCGCACCGGACCCAGCCGCGATCCGGAACGAACGCCGATACAATGGCATAATGACCACCACGCCGGATTTTCTACCCATGAACCATGGTTGTCCATTGCCGAGGATTTTCGCACAGTCAATGTCGCCTGACAAAGGGTTCATCCCGCTTCACTCCTGACATGATATTTTGTCCTCAGCAGCCACGATCGTGTGGTTGGAGATCAAAGGCAAGGTCTAAATCCTTTTTTATAATGAATTAACCCAGACTATTCATGAACTGCCAACCCGACCTGTCCTCCGGATGAGATGGAGGATTGACCAGAGCCTCAGTTTCAAATTTTTCCGACAAGATCCAAGCCGGGTTTTAAGGTCTTATCTCCCGGTTTCCAATTAGCGGGACAGACTTCTCCCCTTCCTTCCCTGACGTGGACTGCTGCTTGAAGTTTCCTGAGTAATTCCCGGCCATTACGTCCGATGCTATTATCGTGGATTTCTCCCACTTTCAGGATCCCGTCCGGGTCGACCAGAAAACTCCCACGCAACGAAACACCCTCATCCTCCAGATATGTTCCGAACGCCCGGCTTAGCCGCCCCGTGGGATCGGCCACCATGGGGAACTGAATATTTTTTATGGCAGGCGAGGTATCGTGCCAAGCCTTATGGACAAAGACCGAATCGGTGCTGACGCTAAGAACTTCGGCTTCGAGCTTTTGAAATTCCGGATACAATTCCCCCAGTTCTTGCAATTCTGTCGGACAGATAAATGTAAAGTCACCTGGATAAAATACCAATACCAACCACTTTCCCTGACATTCGGACAAGGTAAGTGAACGGATTTTTTCTTTGTGAAAGGCCTGGTATGTTCCATCCGTGATCATCTGTCCTATTTGCATCATCATGCTTTTCGCCCTCCTTCATGGAAACGGGTTGAAATGTTCATCACAAGTCTTTCAGAGAAAGTGTGGCCATATGCATCTGAACTCCGACTCTCAAGTGACTTAAACAAATCTTATCCCGGAATGCAAACAGTTGTGATTGCCATAAACTCTTGCGTGAAGTCCAGTTTACCTCCATAAGGGTTTCTGAAATTCCTTACCAGGGTTTCTTACAGTGTGGCCTCTTCAATTGTTTCTATATCATCTGTAGTTTAGCGCCATAAGTTACTCATCTATTTCATCACGAAATCATCCATGATAAGGAGCGTCTCGCATGGCCAAAAAGCAACCCACTAAATCTTCTCCGACGTCCACCCGTAAAACCGCAAAATACGCAGACCAGACCGTCGAGATCGGCACTGGAGGGGAAGTGCATCAGACAAGCGGAAAAACCAATCCGGTTTTAACTACTCAGCAAGGTATTCCCGTCGGGGATGACCAAAACTCGCTGAAAATCGGTGCGCGGGGTCCAAGCGCATTGGAAGACTTTCACTTTCGGGAGAAGATGTTTCACTTTGACCATGAGCGGATTCCAGAACGGGTTGTGCATGCCCGCGGGTTCGGAGCTCATGGATACTTTGAAAACTACGAATCTCTGGCAGATGTCACCAGAGCGGACCTCTTTCAACGACCGCGTGATAAAACTCCTGCGTTCGTCCGATTTTCTACCGTAGCCGGTAATAAGGGCTCCTTCGATTTGGCAAGAGACGTCAGGGGATTCGCCGTGAAGCTGTATACCAAAGAGGGGAATTGGGATCTTGTGGGCAACAATATGCCCGTGTTCTTTATTCAGGACGCCATGAAATTTCCAGACCTCGTTCACGCAGCCAAAGCGGAGCCGGATCGTGGCTTTCCCCAGGCACAAACCGCGCATGATAACTTTTGGGACTTTATCTCTCTGACCCCCGAAAGTATGCATATGATCATGTGGACCATGTCCGACAGGGCTATCCCCCGCTCCTTTCGTTTCATGGAAGGGTTTGGCGTGCACACATTCCGGCTAATCAATGGTCAGGGAAAATCGACGTTCGTGAAATTCCACTGGAAACCTAAATTGGGGATGCAATCCGTGGTGTGGAACGAAGCCGTAAAAATTAACGGAGCCGACCCGGACTTCCATCGCCGGGATTTATGGAGTGCCATTCAGCAGGGTGATTATCCTGAATGGGAATTGGGCCTCCAGCTTTTTGATGATGATTTTGCTCAACAATTCAATTTTGATGTGCTTGATGCAACCAAACTCATTCCAGAAGAAGTTCTACCAATTCAACGGGTGGGCCGGCTCGTGCTGGATCGCTGTGTGGACAATTTCTTTGCTGAGACCGAACAGGTCGCCTTTTGTACGCAAAATATTGTGCCGGGCATCGATTTTTCAAATGATCCCTTACTACAAGGGCGGAAATTTTCCTACCTCGACACTCAGCTCAAACGGCTTGGCAGTCCGAATTTTACTCACATCCCCATCAACGCGCCCAAGTGTCCGTTCAGCCATTTTCAACAGGACGGCCATATGGCCATGCAGAATCCGAAAGGCCGAGCGAACTATGAACCAAATTCCTGGCCCGGCGAAGCGGGAGGTCCCCGAGAATCCCCGGAAAAGGGATTTACCTCATACCCTGCCGATGAGGAAGGGCCAAAAGTACGGCTTCGGTCCGAAACTTTTGCCGATCATTACAGCCAGGCCCGACAATTTTATATTAGCCAGACCGAAGTCGAACAAACCCACATCGCGAATGCCTTAGTCTTTGAATTAAGCAAAGTGGAACATCCTGAAATACGGACTCGTATGGTTTCTCATCTGCT
>JAUIKP010000417.1 GCA_030430725.1 Nitrospiria bacterium | reverse complement strand
CGATCCACCTGGCTGATGGGACGAAAAAGAGCAGTCCAAGATAGCCAGATCAGCATCCCGGCATAGGCGAATCAGATTCGGTGAGGCCATTGCATCTCCAGAGAAGGCCGCTGCCCGGCCCTGATACTCAAGACGATAACCAAGACAGATCTGTTGATCAGTATGGGTCATGGGCAATGGCGTAATCTGTGTATGTCCAATCAAAAACGGTCGATCATGGACCTCTTTGAGGGTCACCCGAAAGGGTGGACCCGAAAAATTGGGGAATGTCCGGAAAATCGTCCGAAAGAGTCGTTGAGTCCCGGGCGGACCATAAATGGTAAGGTCTGGCCGAACCCGCGCAAACTTTGAATGGCACACGGCATCAAAGAAAAAGGGAATAAAATCAGAAAAGTGGTCCGCATGGTAATGGGTAAAGAGTAGGTGTTGAATCGTATGGCGATCTATGCCGGTTTGTAATAAATTTGAGAGCGTTCTGGGTCCAAAATCCAGTAGAATGGGCCGGTCCGTCTCGAATACATACCCGGCCGCAGCACGAGCGGGATGAATATTTGTTCCTGAACCTAGTATGGTGAGCTTCATGATGATCCCTCGCCGGCAAATACATACTCTCTGATAACCACACCACGCATGGCAACACAACCCGAAACAACCCGTTCCATCAACCCGTTTATCGGCCTGTTATTTTTGGGCCTCATCGTAGCAGGCATATGGATATGGCATCACCTGACCTTTGACACTCAGGATTACATCACCGAGGAGATCCTCCCCATACTCGGAGGCATTATCGTGTTAGGAATAGGTGTATGGGTCGGCACGAAAAAATGGCGCGCTCGCAAGGAACGCCTTCGGCTCCGTGACCGGCTCCTGCAACGCTTTCAAAAAGAGCCCTCTCCCCAAAAACGCCGAGATTTGGCCTTTACCCTCATTGAAGTGAACCAATTTGAAGGAGTAGGATTGGAGACCGTCTCGGAACCGATGGCGGAACTTTTTATTTGGACATTGAAAACGGCAATAGGTGACAAGCAACATCGCATACGTGGAATGGCCGCCAGCTACCTGGGAATCTTGAAACACCAAAACTCGATCCCATTGCTGATTCGTGCCTTGGAAGATGACCATGCCCATGTGCGAGCCTGTGCAGCGTTGGCTCTGGGTCGCATGCGGGCTCAAGACGCTAAGACGAAACTTGAAGAAAAGATGAAAGAAGACTGGGACCAGACGGTACGCAGCCGCTCACGAGAAGCCTTGGAAAGAATACGATAGAGGGCTTTACCCCAGTCCATCAATTGAGCTTCTGATTCAATGCCATTTGATCAGCTGCAGTAAAGCGATACCCCTTGTTCATCAACTGCTGCATGCCCTCCATCAATATCGTGAATTGAACATCTTTGCGAACACTATCAAACAGACCCGTCAGGGCCATGACATACCCTCCAAAGGGAAGTCCATCAAGGAATGGTAACCCGAAGGCTTCCAGCACATCCTGAATTTCATGTGCACTATACTCCTGGTTATCATCCCCATCTCCCACTAAGGCCATTTGATAGAAGGTGAGACTGAGGGAGAGACGTTGCTGCGAATTTCCAAAGGCTTGCCGCGCCTGCTCCAACCCCTCAGGAAAGAGCTTCCCACAATCAAGATCAGCCCCTGTCCTTGAGAGGGGGGTGAAATGAATGCGCTCAACCTCAGGCCGGGGTTTCTTGTTCGAATGTTGATAGAAATAGACCGTACAGGAATCGGCGATCGCAAATTCCTGTTTATCTTTTCCGATTTGAGCGCCAATGTGGTGCGTGAAGGCTTGAAAGACATCCGTGCCGGGGGAAGACCATGCAGTAGCCTGGAAGGCCTGTCCCCAATAACCGCCTGCAAGTCCAAAAATGAGGAAAACAGTACAAAGATGGTTCAAACTTGGTTCCCCTGGAAAATTAATCGATTTTCCTAGTATAGCACCGCAAGGAAACAGATGAGAATGAATCTTCCGCGATTTCTTTGGTCTCATCTGATGGAAAAGACCCTGGCGTCTTAAGCGAAAACGATGCAAGCATCTCCTTACCCCTCCTGGGAGTGTTGAATATTAAAGTTGTTCAAGGGCAAATTTGCCCAGGATAAGATGACGCATCAAAGGCTCCGGGTCGGTTCAAAAAAGTCCGTCCAGCAAGGCCGCAGCCGTTTTTGCGCGCGGAGCGTACACTTTGTACGTGAGCACGGGAAAATGGCGAGAACGCCGCTGGCGGCTTTTTTCAACAGACCCCTCCTGTAAGACCGATATCCCCCACGCGATTTTCACAATAAGTCTTTACAGAATTTCATGATAAAATAATCTAATGATCGTTCAAACCGTCACCATCCAGGGACATATTATTGATTCACTGATCTTAGCGAAGGTCCTGGATGCCATTGTCATGTTGGGGGGAACCTTTACCCTTTCGGAAGTCACGGTGGGTACCCGACGGGAGGACACTTCCCATGCCACCATCCTGATTGAAGCTCCCACTACAGAGTTACTCCAGGAAATCCTGAAAACCATTCAGCCCCATGGGGCAGTGGTTGAGACCGAGGAAGACTGCACGGTTGAGGCGGCACCGGCCGATGGAATTTTACCGGAGGACTTTTACGCGACCTCTCATCTGTCCACTCAAATTCGGTGGCAGGGAAGCTGGATCGATGTCTCTCAACCCGAAATGGATTTAGCCATCAGGCTGAAGACCTCTCCTCTTTTCGCACAGATGGTTCCCATGGGTTCGGTGAAACAAGGCGATCGCATCGTCACAGGACGAAAAGGAGTTCGAGTGTTCCCGCTGGAGCGGCCAAAGGAACGGGATGCGTTTGGTTTCATGGAAGCCCAGGTTTCTTCCGAACGTCCTCACCGTCATATCATCGCTGATGTGGCCAAGCGAATGAAGGCGATCCACCAACAACGAAAAGAGGGCAAAGGGTCAGGAAAGGTGTTGTTTGCCGGAGGTCCGGCCATCATCCACGCGGGAGGACGGGAAGCCCTGGCATGGATCATCGAAGCGGGATACGTCCATGTGCTCTTCTGCGGGAATGCCCTGGCCGCTCACGACATGGAAGCCAGCCTATACGGTACGTCATTGGGATATAACTTGGGTATCGGCCGGTCGGTGCCCCATGGACATGAGCATCATCTTCGCACCATCAATCGCGTCCGGGCCCTGGGAAGCATTCATCAAGCCGTCAAAGGGGGCCTCATTAAAGAAGGGATCATGGCAGCCTGCGTGCGACAGGGAGTCCGGATGGTATTGGCCGGGACGATTCGCGACGACGGTCCTTTGCCGGACGTCATCACCGATTCCATCCAAGCCCAGGAAGCCATGCGCGCCGCCATTCCCGGCGTGGGGTTGGCCTTGTTGGTGGCCTCTACTCTGCATGCCGTGGCGACCGGGAATCTGCTGCCGGCGTCGATACCTACCGTCTGTGTCGACATCAATCCCGCCGTTCCCACCAAGCTGAGTGACCGTGGAAGCTTCCAAGCCGTCGGACTGGTGATGGACTCTTCTTCTTTTCTATGGGAACTGGCCCGTGAACTCGGCTGGAAAGGATAGGGTACCAATATCATGAGCCGTTTATTGATGTGCCCCCCGGATTATTTTGGCATCGAATATGAAATTAATCCATGGATGAGAAT
>JAUIKP010000416.1 GCA_030430725.1 Nitrospiria bacterium | reverse complement strand
GATCGCCGGCAGCGTGAAGGGTGCCGACGAAACCCAGAGTCAATGCAAAAGTCGGTGCCGCAAATTTCCAAACAGGATTCATAACACTACCTCCTTGTGTGTGAAAACAATACAGTTGAAGTGAGTTGTTAAGATAAAATGAAATGAAGATACGAACAACTGTCAAAAACCCTGATTGACGAAAACAGGTTTAGGAATGTGTGGTATGAGGTTGTGTTTTAGCTGTCTGGCCCAGTGTATCCGCCGAATAGGCTTCGCGTTGGCCCATCGGTTCGGGTTCACCCTCCGTCGTGTCCACCCGCGTCTGTCGCTCCATTTCCGAATTGATTTCCGCTCCGACCATGACGATGAAGGCGGTCAGCCAGAACCACATCAGCAGAATGACTGCCGCGCCGAGTGACCCGTACGTCTGGTTGTAACTACTGTAATCATTTGCATAGATTGCAAAAGCCGACGATCCCACCATCCACAACAGGGTAGCGATTCCGGCACCCCACGACACCCATTGCCATCTCGGGTAATTCCGGCAGGGCGCATACCGGTACAGGATGGCCAATGCACCCATGACGATCATGGCCAAGAGCGGCCAGCGACTGAGAGAGAGGACCGTTTGTATGGTCTGTCCGAATCCCAGCGCTCCCAATACCGCGGGAAGGAGGGTAATGAGAAAGAGAGTCAGGATGACAAACACAAGACTTCCAACCGTCAATCCTATCGCCAGCGCGGTAACTTTGATGAGACTCCGTTCTTCTTCTTCATTGTAGGCAATGTTCAAGGATGTGATCATTGCAGACATGCCTTTGGATGCGCTCCAAATCGCAAAGAGCAATCCCCCAATCGCTCCAAAACTTAAAGCCGATTGACCGCTGGTGGAAATGCTTGTCAGCTGCTCTTCGACCAACGTTTGGGCGTCTTGCGGGAGAAAGGAACTGAGAGAAGTAATTTGTGCCTGGACATCAGAGACCTCGGTAAACAATCCATACAGCGAGACAATGGCGGCCAACGCCGGAAAGAGCGCGAGGACGGCATAAAACGCCACTCCTGCGGCGACAATCGAGACATTATCGTGGGAGATCTGATCCTTCACGCGTAGGAGGATGTCCCACCACCCCGCATTCGTGATTTGGCTGGGTCGGGCGGCATTCCGGCCTCTTTGGCCAAACTCTTTTTCAGTGATGTTGTCTCCGGACATATTCCATCCTCTTGTTGCCAAATTTTGGTCCAACTGAAAAAAATCACTAATGAGAAAGGACCGGAACAGGTTTCCCAGTCAGGTATTCATTCCACTTGTCAACACAATCGTTTATGCGGCTTTCGCTTTTCATCTCATGCCGACCTGTTCTTTCATCGCTTCACCGGCTGCCCGCTGAGCCTCAGTAGCGGCTTCTTTGGCCAGGGGCATGATCTCCTTGGCAGTCGCCTTGGCTTCCTTGAGCAGCCGGTCGCGTGTTTCACCCATCCATTGATCTTCCTTTTCAGATCGAGGGAGGGAAAGGCCGATGGCAGTTCCGATGGCCAATGCCACGGCCCCGATCGTCAGAGGGCTCTCATGCAAATACCGGTACACTTCACCCTTCATGCGTTCGCTCCGCTCGCGTGTGTGCTCCCGGATTTCATCGGAACGGTGTGACGCTTTTTCTTTCCAGTCTTCCAATGATTCTTGCGCCTGGTTTGTCCATTCCGAAATCTGTTCCCGTGCCTGCTGCCCAGAGGCCTGTGCTCTTGCCTTCATAGCGTCCAGAGAGCTTCCCCGGCGGGAGGGGTGGCGGGGAATTCGTCCGGCTTCAATTTCGGGAGCATACTCCGGCCACTCTTCATCGGGATCAAGAGAATAGCCATAGCCATAACGATTTCTTTTAAACCTTTGTCTTTCCGATGAGGAATCGGCGGCGAGTTTCATCATCCATATGAGACCCACGCCAATGAGGGCGGCAGGTACGGGTTTGTTCAGGACCTGTTCGGTCAAGATGGATTGCCATTGGTTCACCTTCACCCGAACGTTTTCTTTGGCCGTTTCCACTTTATCCATTGCTGCGGTTTTGACCTGTTCTTTGATGGTCTCAGGAGACAAACGTTGTTGAAGTGTATGAACCGTTTCATCCAGTTCTGCTCTGGTTTCTCGAATTTGTTGGCGAAGCCGGTCAGGATCTTCAATCTTTTTCGATTCTGTCGTATTTAATTGAGTGCGTTGGTCGTCCACTGTTTGGTCTCCTTTACACTGTCAATGGTTTTTTGAGGGGCGGGATCCATGGTTTTCAGATCGCTGATACCTTTTTGAATCAACGCGTAGCCGATCCCCACAACGGCCAGTCCCACAATCAGCGCAGAAGCCCAGCCGGGGATGATTAATGCCAGGGCGAGAGTGGCCGCACATAACAGAACCAGCAATCCCGCATAGGCCAGCGCGCCACCTACCGCAATGAATCCCACATCTTTTCCTGCCTGGGTGGCTTTTTGGGACATTTCAAGCTTCAAAAGCTGCATTTCCTGTTGAATGAGGATTTTGGTTTCAGTCATCAGATCACGGAAGAGATTACTGAGTGGTCGTTCTTCCTGAAATACACTCATAACACCCTCCTTGTCTCTTCTTCTCAAATATGATTAATGGCAGTTTCCGATTACATGGTTGGCGTGGCAGGCGTAGCTGGCACCCTGGGTTCCTCCCTCCGGAACGATTCCTGCCGTCCATAGAAAGAGGATTCGTCTATCCTTCGGTCACTTGAACTCTTTAAAAACCTTCCGGCGAAAAGCCCAAGCATAAAGGCCCCCCCTAAAAACGCTTCCGGATGACGGCGGGCAAATATTTCCGCCTCGTTCAGCAATTCACCGACATCACGGGAATCGAAATATTGCACCAGGCGATCCATGTGTTCCGCCGCCCGCTCGGTATATTGGGCGATGCCCTCTTTCTCCTGCTCCCGCAGGCTTCGACTCGTTTGACGCACGGCTTCCGCTAACCCGCTGAGTTCTCCAACCCGCTTTTGTTTCTGGGTTTCCAGCGTGCTCTTGACTTTCCCTTGTGCCTGGTTCGCCAATTCGGTGCCCTGCGTGCGAATCTGCTCGCCAACCTGAGTTGCTTTTTCCTGAACGTGTTTCCCGACTTCTTTCGCCTTTTCCCGCATGTCATTTGCCATTTCGATCTCCTTCCATTGAATACACATTCTCTCGAATGAATTCGAGGTGGCATCGTCAGTTGTGCTGGTTACTTATAAACAGAAGGAAGGAAGTCGTGAACTGTCAACAACCCTTAATTTTCGTGAAATATCGGGGGCACTCATGCCAGGGTATCAGGCTGTATCATGCATGCCGTTCCACGAGTCTCGGAAGAGGATCGTTGAGGTCCTTGCCGATTGAGCAAGCACGGCTGCAAGGGCACCCATCCAGAAAACCCTTGCCGGACGGGTCTCTGGAAGCAGATGGTCGGCCAATCATGAAAAGATCAACCGCCTATTCTTTCCTCTAATTCCCGCGGCAATCGAGAGGCGCGGCCCCAATGGCGGGTATGAAACGGCGAAGGTCATGAATAACGAAATAGAGCTGCTAACGAGGTATTCCCTGGCATTTCTTCCCGGGGGAGGTCATAAACCATGCCTTTTTTAAGTAACGTCTGCACCACCGCAAAATCTAAAATTTCCAATGATTCCGATGACTTTATCGATTCTGGT
>JAUIKP010000415.1 GCA_030430725.1 Nitrospiria bacterium | reverse complement strand
TAAACTAATGGTTTTGAACGCTACAAACGATGATAGCAAGCTGCCGGTCACCGTCCTCAGTGGTTTCTTGGGGGCAGGTAAAACGACTTTGTTGAAACACATCCTCCACGCCAAGCACTCCGAAACCCAACCGTTTCGATGCGCGGTCATTGTCAACGACATGGCCGAACTTAATATCGATCAATCGTTGGTCGAACAAAGTTCTGTCGTTCAATCCGATGAAGTTGTGGCCATGCAGAATGGTTGCGTGTGTTGCAGTCTTCAAAACGATCTCTTGGGACAAATCACCAAGCTGGCAGCCTCGAAGAACTTTGACTACATGATCATTGAAGGCTCCGGCGTTTCGGAGCCAGCCCAAATTGCCAAGTTGTTCGCCGATTGTGAGGACGACCATGATCACAAAAACGCGCACGCCGAAAACCCTATGTTGGGGCAAGTCGCTCGATTGGACACATGCGTCACCGTCGTCGATGCGTCCAGCATGCTGGAGGATAAGCCTCTCTGGCTCGGGCCCTCCAAGGAGAATTTGTGGAAACTCTTGGCCGAGCAAATCGAATACGCCAATGTGGTATTGCTCAATAAGACTGACTTGATCGATGAAGCGCAGCTCCAGGACATTCAAGACCGCGTTTCGTTGTTAAATCCGGAGGCCAAGCTGATACCCTGTCGGAACTCACAAATTCCGGTCATGGAGGTGGTTGATACTCGCCTCTATAACCCGAACGCCTTTGCTGAGCAGTGGACGCGTCATGAAAGAATTTTCAACTTCGAGGACCAGACAGTGCAGCAAGAAGCCGCGCAACAGGGTTGTTGTGCCGCAAAGACAGCCAAAGGGCTGGATCCGTGTTGTGATGTAATAACTGTCCAACCTCGCACACTCAAATCCGATGTTTCAACAGTGGTGCTTCCCGTGGCGAGTGAAACCCGGCACTCCTCCCGCTTTGGACTAACGTCCTTTGTGTATCGCGCCCGTCGTCCCTTTCATCCTGACCGCTTCGGCCAGGGGTTCCTCCACAAGTATTTCGTTTACTATGATCCTGATGACGAGGACATGGAGGGGCAAGGCGATCAGACGGAGCATGATGATGCCGTAAAACAAGACCAGGGGAAGAGTCCCGAGCCTAAGCGTCCCCTCGAAGAGCTCCAAAGAGTGGCATATGACCGTCAAAGAGCCCGCGCCAAAGAACTGGGACACTTGATCCGCGCCAAAGGATTCTTGTGGCTGGCTGATACCCATGACCTGATGACGACATTCAGCCACGCGGGGAATCTCGTGACGATGGCGCCTGGCGGCCTTTGGACGGCGCTAGAATCGAAATCCTACCGTGGCACGAAGGAAGAGAAAGCCAAGCTTTGCAAGGATTGGGTGGGCCCTTGGGGGGATCGTCGGCAGGAACTCGTGTTTATTGGACAGAATCTCAATCATCAGGTCATTCAGGCGTTGTTGGATGAGTGTCTGCTTTCCGATGAGGAGTTTGAAAGGGGCGTCGACTACTGGAAGGCGACCATGGGAGATGTCGTGCTTGACATTGGTTCCGAGGAATCGCTCGTGTCGTGAAATCCTCAACAGCGAATAAGGTGCCAGGCCCGTTTTCTGATCACGCTGAAAATTGGATTGCCCTGCCGTCAGTCAAAAGTCACAATACTTGTGAGCTGGGCCATATGATTGATTAGGGGGTGTGATGAGAATGGCAGGCGCAGGGGTGGATCAGTCGTCGATTCAGTATTCCAGCCCTAATCATAATTCCGGTCCCTATGAATGTGAATACTGTTTCAATAACCGAATGTTCAAACGGACTTCATCGGCTAAAGAGTAAGATGCAAAATCCAATGGCTAAAATTATTAATGGCTTCCAGTGTTTATGTAAAGAAAATGTGAAGCCAATTCCAATAATGCCAAAAAGGCCTACAAACCCAATCATAATCCATTCAAGGAAGTGAGCAGGCTCCGAATGTTCCATAACCGCGCGCCATTGGGCACCTCCAGTAAGAAACGGGAGAGCCATCAGAAAAAATGGTGGGATCGCGCATTCGATTGCGCACAATGTAGAGGCCACCACACATGTAGTGGCCAGTTTCACGGACAATGATGTCATCTTGACTGTGGTTCTGCGAGTTGTCGGCAGGGATTCAACCGGCTCTGACGTATTCGAAACCGAAGTGGGTGAGCATGAGGCTCAGGAAAGGCAGCCCACATGCAGGTTTGACAATTGAAAGGAATGCAAAGAGGGCAATAAGAAAACTTGAATTCATCTGGCGGAAACACCTGAATTGGATCACAAGTGCGAATTAACAAATATCGGAAGAAAAGAAAAAAAGCCTAAGTCCTAACAAAAGAAAAATTTTGAACGCAATTTATTGTTGAGTATCTTCTGTTCATCCGAAAAAAATGACTTTTTCCGGGGCACCGATTGAAGACACGTTCCCCATCTCCTTAAGTAAGTGCCACGTAACCTCTGAGATTGTGATGTTGAAGCAGCAGGGAGGAACCATGCGGCGAGTATTCTTCTTGCCTGTCTGAAAGGGTGTATTCGCGGAACACTCTGGCTTGCATCAGAGGTTGCCATCAGT
Source organism: Nitrospiria bacterium (assembly GCA_030430725.1). Lineage (GTDB taxonomy): Bacteria > Nitrospirota > Nitrospiria > Nitrospirales > UBA8639 > Nitrospira_E. The sequence continues at coordinate 1,103 of JAUIKP010000415.1, read as the reverse complement.
CCTTTCTTTTCTTAACAAGGTCGACAAAGTCAGATGGCAGCTGAATGAGGCAGAAGTGTCCGTGGTAATCAGATGGCGGGTGGCTTACCATAAGGAGTTAATTGTCAACCAGTATGGGCATACATGAAAGGTACAACGGTTTGGCAAAAGAAGGGCTGTCGTGAAGTCAGGTTGGCGCCATACTCAGTCGCGATGCATGGGTTGCTCGCGGTGCCTTACTCAAGAGTTCAAGGAATGAGTCCGCTTCCTCTCCACTTGATCTCACTCTCTTTATTCATATCCCAAACGAGTAAGGCTGTGGATTTTCATGACCCTCCCATTTATGAGTGTCTGTATGTATCCCATATGGGTTTGTGGCGTGAAAATCGTTAGAGTTCTACTTCGAGTACGACCATGGTCATGAGTTAGTCATGCAGTCCTATTTGCTTGCTGGCCTCGCGGCCATCCTTACGTTAGTCGCCGGGTTTCTGGCGTTGCGGGTACGGGCGCACAAGTCCCTCCTCCTGGCCTTTTGTGCAGGTGTCTTAATCGCGAGTGCGTTATTGAATGTGTTTCCTGATGTGCTGGTCATGTTGGAATCTACCGCCAGCCCTTGGCATCATCACCACTTGTTCTTTGCCTGTATCCTGGGATTTCTCTGTTTTTATTTCCTGGAATACGCCACGCCGCATCGTCAGGCGCAGGAAGGCCTTCCACATTATCGGCATCGTCACCAAACAGGGATTTGGGGGAGCGTGGGGATCGGGGTGCACAGCTATTTCGACGGGTTCGTCATGGGACAGGCTTTTCAGGCGGGAGAAAAAACGGGACTGGTGATTGCGACGGCTATTATCCTGCACAAACTGGTGGACGGGATTAGTGCGGTCGGCATCATGGTGGGCACCCATCACTCCTTGACGTCAACCCGGCTCGTGCTGGCCCTGGTGGCCCTTGCTCCTCTTCTTGGGGTGGCGACGCAAAACGTGTTTGTGTTGACCGTCCCGCTGTTGGCATTGTTGCTGGCCTGGTTTACCGGAGGGTTTCTGTATCTCGGCGCCTGCAGTTTGCTTCCGGCCGCGCATGAAGGAGAGCAACCGCAATGGTTGCCCCTGGTGACGGTGCTG
>JAUIKP010000414.1 GCA_030430725.1 Nitrospiria bacterium | reverse complement strand
CCCCGGAGATTATTCCTGAGGCCTCGACTGCCGGAATGGACCTGTACCTCTGTGGCCACTCACATGGAGGCCAAATCTGCCTGCCAGGGGGCAAACCCATCATAACCCATTGCCGCTGCCCCAGAATCTATAAGGCCGGCCCCTGGCAATATCATTCCATGCGCGGGTACACCTCTCGAGGAGTCGGCACCTCCCTGTTCCCCATTCGGCTGTTCTGCTTTCCCGAAATCATCATCCATACGCTCACACGAGCCCCTAACCCTTGAGCGCCGCCTGTCCCCCATTGACACGGTGACTCCTCGACCTTCCGGAACGTGTAAATAACAATCAAAAAGATGGATAGCCAAGACACATTCCTGAAATTATTTCTTCTTTCAACCCAAATTTCCACCGGCCATCAATTCATCAACAGCCTCCCAGACTCCTCACACACAGTCTGACTAACCATCGCAGGAATCATGCGGTGATAGAATCCCGAATAAGCTTGACCTGTACTTTTCTTTTTTGCCACGCTATGCTCTGAGTCGTCATCCGCCATAACATCCTCTTTCGTTGTATTATCATGGGATCCCCGATCACGACACCCTCGCCATTTCAATACGACCTGATTTGTATCGGCAGCGGGCCGGCTGGACAACGAGCCGCGATTCAAGCGGCCAAAATCGGGAAACGGGTCGCTGTTATTGAAAAAAAGCATGTCGGCGGCGGCGCGTGTCTCGAGACCGGGACCATTCCCAGTAAAACGTTTCGGGAAGCCGTCTTGTCCTTTACCGGACCCCATCAACATTGGGGTCGTTTGCCGGATACCGCGAAACTACGACCCACGGCCGAGCAACTGATCACTCGCGTGGCAGAAGTCATTCGCATCGAAGGTGAGGTGATTAACGATCAATTAGGAAGAAACGATGTGGAATTTCTACAAGGAGAAGCCTCCTTTGTGGATCCCCACACTCTGTTGGTTCGCACCGACCACCACTCACAAACCCTGTCGAGCGCCCACATTCTGATTGCCGTGGGAACCATCCCCACGCCTCCTCCCAACATTGCCATTGACGGCCAATATATCCTCGACAGTGATAGTATCATCCATCTGCCGCAACTCCCACGAACCATGACCGTGGTTGGCGCCGGGATTATCGGGATTGAATATGCCTCAATGCTGGGAGCACTTGGCATCGAAGTCACCCTTGTGGATTCACGGATCCGGCCGTTGGAATTCCTGGATGGCGAAATCGTCGATGAACTGATTTATCAAATGCGAAATCACCAGGTGACTTTTCGCCTGGGTGAGACGGTCGAAAAATTAGAAATCGCAGACACGCCATCCCGAAAAGTCGTGATTCATTTAGCCTCCGGAAAACGACTGGTCTCAGGCCTGGTCCTCTATTCCGTCGGTCGAACGGGAGCCACATCGACACTCCAACTCGAGAAAGCCGGATTGACCGTGGATGCCCGGGGCCGTCTGCAAGTCGATTCGCAATATCGCACCAGCGTCCCGCATATTCAGGCCGCAGGCGATGTCATCGGCTTTCCAAGCCTGGCAGCCACATCCTCCGAGCAAGGTCGTTTAGCGGCCTGCTATGCCTTCGACATGGAAGCCAATCCGATGACCAGCCTGTTTCCTGTTGGTATCTATGCCATTCCGGAAATTTCTATGGTGGGGGCCACGGAGGAGCAGCTAACGCTCGAAAAAGTTCCGTATGAGGTGGGAGTCGCCCGTTACCGCGAAATCGCAAGGGGCACAATCATGGGAGATCCAAACGGCATGTTGAAATTGTTATTTCATCGAATCGATCATCGGCTATTGGGCGTGCATGTCATCGGGACGGGTGCCACAGAGCTTATTCACATCGGACAGGCCATCCTTCATACCGAACGGGGACTCGAATACTTCCTCACGACAGTTTTCAATTATCCCACGCTGGCGGAATGCTACAAAGTTGCAGCCTTGGACGCCTACAACAAGCTTTGTGAAATATAATCTACCCTTCTGATACAGCTAAAACGGAAGCTTGAATCCGCCGGGGAGATCCTTCAAGCCTTTGGTGGGAAGATTGTTTTCCAGAAGACTGCTGAGCACGTCATGATGCTGCGTGACCCGCTCCGTCAACTCACCGGCAATGCGTTCAAACCCGGACAATTCGTTCTTGAGTTGTTGCATCGGTTCAGCCATCTTCGCCGAGATGGCCGTTTGAAGCTCCGCACCAAACTTCGTAGCCAATTCATTCACCATCTTGCCAGCCGCATCCTGAAGAATACGGTCCAGGTCGGAAGAGACCGTGACATCAGGTTGGGCCAATGTCCCCGTCACATCGGCCTGAATGGACAATTGGGAAATGCCGGTCACGGCAGAGCTGAGGGCTTTGGTCAAAGGATTGGAATCATCCCCCCTCCCTGCGGTCAGGTGAATGGCGCGCAGATTTCCGGCGCCATGAACCATCAAGGCCTGGGCCTTGAGTTCCGTGTTCACGTTGATATCGCCCACCCCTCTCGTCAGGGTAACGGGCCATTTGGCATCTTTGGACAATGCCACATTGGTGAGTTCATACCCTTTCGCCTGCACGGTGAACTGATCGTTGGAATCAGCGGGCTCCACGTGATTGAGAGCTCCATCCAATGAAACAGACTGGACCCCTTTCAACCGGTCCCCGGAAAAGGCAAATGTTGTGGGTTGTCCCAAAGTCGGTTGATCGGTGGTGATATTATGAATAGTCCCCGCCAACCCCCCTAAGTCTAAATCGGCCGATACCTTCGTCAACCGAATCAGAAAGTCCGGGAGCGGATGCGCTTCCTTGAAATGCACATCCAGCCCCTTCCCCCGCAAAGGCTTGTGCACCTGAGGACCTTTCTCCCCTTCCCCTGTCCGGGTTCCTTCCAGAAGCGGCTTTGCTCGCTCATACCAAGTCGCCCCCTGGTGCACCCACCATCCAATCTGAGGCCCTAATAGCATTTGGCTCATATTGGCCAATCCTTGCGGAGACAAATTATATTTGGCCTTGAGGTGTTGAATATCCCGTTGTGGTGCGGTTTGAATCTGTTTAAAGCGAGTACGTAACGACGCCACAGTATTTTCAAATTCCTGTTTGGCGCCTGTGAGAGATTCAATTTCCTGTTCAATATCCTGCTTTAACGCTTGCACTTCCCCAACCCCTCCCAGCAAGCCCTCCAATCCGCCCTTCCCCGCTTTTTTTAAATTTTTGACGCGTTCCTCATATTGGTCGAGCTGGGCTTTTCCGGGTAACTTCTTGAGCCGTGTGTTCCAGGCCTCTTTCTCCCCCTGCATGTCCTTTTTTAACGCCTCAATCATTCGGAGGGTTTCCAGATCTTCGTTCTCTAAAATATTTTTCACGTCCGGCACTTCTAGAGCCGGAAGAGCAAGAGCAAACATTCCGGACTCCTCTTCAGGAGACATATCTGAGACCGGCTGAACGGCGCCGGATGTGGTTCTGGGAGTGTCCAATCGAGCCCCTTCCACAGTCATTTCCTCAACAATGACTTTTCTCCGCAACAGGTTCAATCCGTCCAGACTCATCGTCACTCTTCCCACTTCCACCGCATTGGTCATGGGCGTCTTGGGATTTGTGACTTGCAGTCTCGTCAAGGAGAGTCCTGCCGGAAACAGGCTGAGATCGACCGCATCTAACTCCACCTTGGCTCCCACAGCTTTGGTCCCAGCTCCTTCAAT
>JAUIKP010000413.1 GCA_030430725.1 Nitrospiria bacterium | reverse complement strand
CACTGGTACCAGCTATGGCCATTCTGCAGTTGACACTTCAGCTCCCGGTCACGGCAGGATGTTGTCACGTGGACTTCTCGAATCGATTTATCGTAACTCGTCATGAATACCTTCGGCGGTTCTCTTGTGATCACCCGGCACGTTTTCCAATTCCCGCACCGCTTTGATCCGGCTGTAGAGACGTCTCAAGTGGTCCTCATATTCGCCTCGTTTTAGACCGGCGTGATCCCGTTCAAAAATACGACCCAACAGGTAGCCGATGATTTCCATGACGTCCAGGAGTTTACTATCCGGCTCCATCGCTTCTTCCGCGAAAAACTCCATTACCGCCACCACTTTCGGTCCAATTAAAATGGGAAACGCAAAGCCGGCCTTCACGCCGATTTCTTTGGCAAGACGGGCGCGGGGAAAGTTGGGATCCTTGGTCACATTTTTTATCCAGGCTGCCTTTCCACTGGCCAACACTCGACCAGGCAGCCCTTCTCCAGGCACGAACTTCGTTGATTCCGTCACCTGTCGGAACGTTTCGAACTGACTCCAGTCCCTTAGAATCCAAATTTTTCCGGGACTCAACAGATCATTATCGCCGTCACGGATATAGAGATGGGCGACCGGCCACCCCGTATAGTCGCAGATCACTTTCATCGCCTGTTTTAACGCATCCTCCACCGGATCATTGGTATTGGATAACACGGCAATTTCCTGATTCAGTTTCAGAAAGGTCGTTTCCTGCTTCAAAAGGTTATACGCCATTTTCATTTTTTCCGACTCTTTCTGCTCTTCGATAAACCGCAGTTGCCCCAAGGCAAACACGGCGACCAGCCATATAATGAAAATAGAAAGTGCCCGATTGATTTCTCCCATCCATAACGGCACCCCGGGATCAGAAATAAACGCCCCTTCTAATGTGAGAATCGTCCCGGCAATGGCCCCGCCATAGATCAACCGCTTATCTTTCGCCATGAAACCCAATAGTCCCAACACAGCATAGGCTTCACTAATGGACACGCCCAACGGGAACAGGCCATCAACCAGGGAGATGACCAGGGCAACGCTGACCATTAGAACCACATAGCCAATAGTCGTGATCGAAAAAACGGGGATGGCTGAAAGGGGTTTACTCATTGGATGCCTGCCATGGTGAATAGGTGTGATTAAGGTTCGTGAGCGCTGTCATTTTTTCCCGGTACCGTTTGTGGCAAGCGACGTCCTAGAATTCAAGCACTCGTGGCTTCAGGGAAGATTCGCCTGCCACAAACTCTTCCTCCAGGCATCGCACGCAATCGAATATATCACCAAAAATATGATGTTCCGGAATGAGTCTTGGGGTCAGGTTCACCGCGCGGAGCATCTCCAGAGGTTGGGGATTCACGTTGGCCAACAGGACTCGAATGCCCCGCTTCTGCATGTATTCAAAGACGAGTTCCAGAGCATGAGCGGCTGATTGGTCGAGATACGGCACACGATTCATCTCAAAAATAAGAATGTTGACTGTGGGTAATTGTTTAATGTTATCGATTAAAAAATGGGAAAAGCCGAAGAAAACCGGACCGGTAAATGTTTTGATATACACGGTATCTAAATAATCCTGTGGTAAGACGAATTCTTCCCTCAGGTCGCAAGGTTTTCGGATTTTTAGCGACCGAAGGGGAAACAGAACAATTTTTTCTTCTCCGATGTCCCCCATTTTTTTCATGAACACAAAGACGGACAGGGTCATCCCTGCTCCAACGGCTGTGATCAAATCGACAAACACGGTCAGGAACAACACGATAAAGAGGATGGCACTTTCAGCCCGGTCCACTTTCACCACTTCCTTGAGCCCCTTATAGTCGATAATGTCCAACCCGACCGTAATGAGTATGGCCGCCAGAACGGGAATGGGCACATATTGAACATATGTACCCAGGCCTAAGAGCACAGCCAGCAGAAAAAGACTGGAAACTACTCCGGCGAGCCGGGTACGACCTCCAGCCTTCACATTAACGATCGACGACATGGTCGTTCCCGCACCGGGTAATCCACCAAAGAGTGCCGATGCCACATTGCCCATACCCTGACCAATCAATTCCCGGTTACTCTGATGCTTGGTTTCGGTAATTTTGTCGACAATGACAGCGGTCAAGAGGGTGTCGATGCATCCCAAGGCTCCAAGGGTCAACGCGGCGGTGATAATAAAGGACGGTTGAGAAACGTCCATATTCAATAACGGTTCAAGTTGAAAGGAAGGCAAGCCCTGGGACACCTCCCCAATCAGAGGAACAGACAAACCGGTCGCCAGGGCAAGGAAGGTTCCAACCAACAAGGCCATCAGCGCAGCCGGAATGGTGGTACTGATCTTAGGAGCCGCATACAGAATCACCAGGGTCAGGCCCCCCAGCGCAAGCGCTTGGATATTCATGTCGCGCAAGGCCTGCGCCGCCCCGGTGAACACTCCATAGATGGTGGAGGGCGCCGACAAGCCCATTAACGGAAACACTTCAAATAAGATCAGAATAATGCCAATGCCGGTCATAAATCCGGAAAGCACCGGATAGGGAATATATTTGATATTGCCGCCAATTTTGAGGAGTCCGAAGACGATTTGCACCACACCCGCTAAGATGAATATTCCGATAATCGTCCCCAGGGCCGATTCCAGGCTCCCGGCGATACTGATGGCTTGAGAAACAGTCAACGCGGCAACCACCGTCATGGGGCCGGTTGGAGTACTGATGAGCGTGCGCGTGCCGCCAAAAAGAATGGCAACGGCCCCCAGCAGAATTGCACAATACAGCCCGGAAACCGCTCCCAGTCCGGATTGAAGGCCAAAGGCCAGGGCCAAGGGTAAGGTCACCACTCCAGCGGTCAAGCCGCCGAGGACATCTCCTTTGACATGAAGAAAATTAAATGGTGAATCCTGCGCGGCGTATGTCATAGGAATAGCGATCACCCTGTCAGAACTTCGGCCCGCCCCCTATGTCTAGGGTTTGCCCCCCGTCCAAAGCTCGCCAGGCCTGTGTATGTGTGTCGAGGTATACCAGTCAACGACGCGATAGTATAGGCTATGAACCTAAGGTTTTAAAGCCAACACTGGCTGGATGGAAGGTGGGATCGATGCCCGATCTCAGGAAAACACGGTAGAGGGAGGCCAATATGATGACTCCGGATTGCTTAGCCCTCTTTATTGACCATTCATTAGGAAGATTTTCGCTATAAAAAAAGACTCGGTTGCCCATGTTGCTGGTGTAAAATCGTGTCTGCAGGAATAAATCTCCCGGGTTGAAATGCTTGGATATCTCCAAAAATCCCAGCAACCTTTCAAATCAATTTTCCCCGCGTTAATTAGGAAACAAATACCTCACACGGTCAAAGAACCTCATTCGGTCTACTACAGTCTTCAGTTTATGCCCTAAAGAAGGTCGGCGATTATCCAAAATAATACGGAATGGAATAGACCACCTCGGCTCGTTCCGAGGGCCTTTAGCTGACCTTGGATCCAAACACCTCGAGATCAATAAGGCGCAGCCCCTTTTTCGATAACTCATTCCACTGCTTTTGGAAGCCAAACCAATCGTCATTAACCCATAACGCATGACCACCCTTGCCAGCTCGAAATACGCCTGCATACCGACGAGTGCTCCCGTCTTTCCAGGTCTCGAGATCAATGAGACGCAACTCTTTTTTTGTTAACTGCTTCCATTTTTTA
>JAUIKP010000412.1 GCA_030430725.1 Nitrospiria bacterium | reverse complement strand
ATTGAGGACTCTGGCGGTGGTGAAGGAGCAGCCTCTGGCTCCGATCGCCCTCGTTTATCCCGAATCACAAACCCTGGTTCTTCTTCGCTCATCGGACACCTCCTATAGTGGGAAAACACTAGCACTAACCAATGGCCTCGATCAAGAATCAAGGACTTACACTGAGGGCGAAAACGGGTATAATGACCTCGCGCCGTACTCAAAATTTTTGGCAGTCTCATGAATCAACCATCTCCGGAATCCTCCACCTCCACTCCTCCGACAACAGGTTTGTCGGATTTACTGGCGATCATGTCCAGATTGCGTGGACCTGACGGCTGCCCTTGGGACCGCAAACAAACAAGCCAGTCCCTAAAACCCCATCTTCTTGAGGAAACGTATGAGGTGCTGGAAGCCATAGATGCCGGGGAGCCTTCCGCCCTCAAAGAAGAATTGGGGGATCTCCTGCTTCAGATTGTGTTTCACACACAAATTGCCTCGGAACAGAATCAATTTTCCTTCAATGACGTGGCCAACGGGTTAGCCGATAAACTCATTCGACGTCACCCCCATGTTTTCCAACCGACTACCGATGAATCACCTGTCACAACAGCCCAAGATGTGAGCCGGCAATGGGATCAACTCAAGCAACAGGAACAAGCCACTCAACCGGGGCCTCAGTCTCTTTTACAGGGGATTCCCAAAATCGCTCCAGCTCTCCAGCGTGCGTTTCAAGTCCAAAAACGGGCCTCTCGCGCAGGATTTGATTGGGAGACCATTGAGCCTGCCTTGGAAAAATTCAAAGAAGAATTAAATGAATTATATGCTGCAGCGGCGGACAGTATTCCGTCCTCTTCGGAAGGGACTCTCCAACCGGAGAAGCCGACGATTCAGCACACCATTGAAGAAGAGTTGGGGGATGCCTTCTTTGCGTTAGTCAATATCTCCCGTTTCCTTCGAGTCAATCCTGAAGAGGCGTTACGCCGTGCTACCAATAAATTCATCTCCAGGTTTCATTACGTTGAATCACAAGCTGCGTTGGAAGGGAAGGATCTTCGTGACTATTCCCTTCCGCAACTCGACAAATGGTGGGACGCGGCCAAACACCTGGAACGTCAAGCACCATAGATTTCCGAGAGCATCGAAGGAGCCACAAATTGAGCCAGGAAGAAGAACCAACAGAGGGTCGACGGGTAGGCATCCACCCCCTTATCGTGGTATTTGGCGTCATTTTTGGTTTATGGCTGTTCATCACCCTCATCATCCCTAAATCCAAAAATTTACCCAATCATGGGCCGAGCACCACGCCCAAGACTCCCGTGGGCATCCACAAGATCGTATCCACTGATCTCATTCCGACATATGAGGCGACCGGAACCGTTACAGACATGAAAGCCATCACCATTCTGGTTCCTCCGGCGACCACAGACAGTCAGGTAGTCGCCCTGTTGCAATATTTCCAAAAAGCCCGCTTGGAAAATTCGCTAGACACCCTTTTGCCGGCCACCACACCGGGAGACAAACTCGGCGAATTCGCCATTGCCGACATCTATATTTTTTCGGAACCACAATACAGCGTGACCGAATCGGCCAGGGCCTTAGGTCGAGGGGCTCATGCCCCGGGGGAATTTTATCCCAGCTCTATACCTTACGAAGTGGCCATGGAAAAGGTCCGCGGCCACTATGCGATTGATCTTTACAATAAAAACTCGCCAGAGCGTGCATCCCTGGGATTTGGCGAGGACGAGACAGGGGTGTATTCAAAAAGTTATGAACGCGTCTTCTAATACATGTGAGCGCGAAGGGACGAAGAGTTCCATCCCTCCTGCTGAAGATGCCTCCTGACAATTTCTCCGGCTCTCAGAGTCCGGTCTGATCCTGAATAGATTTCCGCAGGACGGCCTGTTCAGCCTTCATCCACTGATCCAGCTCCGCAAACAGGGAAATGGCGTCACCTGAAAAAGGCCCTATCATGACATCCAATCGATCAGCCAGCAATCCATCCGCATCGGCAATCGCAAGTTTTTTATCCGCAATGGCTCGCGAAAGGATTTGATTGATTCGCAGCTGTTGGCCAACTGTTCCGCCCACGATGCCCAGAACCGAATTTTTCAAATAGTCCAGTTCCAGGTCAATCGAGACCTTCACTCTCACTCCCTGTGCGGTTGCCCAATCAGGTCGCTGAACGGAATAATCATAGGAAAAGGCAGGCTCGCGTGGCTCCCGGTAAGGACCCATCACATTCAGGACAATTAAATCTGACTCCATAATTCCATTCCTTAAACGATGAATAAGTGGATCTATTCTACCGAAGGTGAAGACACCCGGGATTTAGACGATATTTGAATGAGGGCTCCTCTCGAATCCCCTTCCAGCGGGCCCATCCACCCTTGCAATCCATTTTTCAGAAGATAAATATTGGGATAATTATGTCGACTGAGAAAATCGCAGGCAAGACGACTCCGGTCACCACCCCCGCAATACACCAGGATTTTATCGGATTCAATCGGAAGTTCCGTCTGGTACCGCATTTCTAAATCCTCAACAGGAATTAATTTCGCCCCAGGAATTCGCTGTTTGGCATATTCGGCTTTGGTGCGGACATCCAACACGACAACATTCAATGAAGAGGAAGATGGCATCAGCCATTGGGCTGCGTCCGCGCCAGAAATCTCGTGATACAGGAGGCCATTCCTAATCAACGTCTCGGAGACACGCTGGCCTCGAGCCAGGAGTGCGGTCTGGATGCGTAAAGGCTCGACGACAGATTCAATTTTTCCAGAAAGTGCGCCAACTTTCCGCTCAAGATTATATTGCTCACGTTTCAGGCGTAAAAGCTCCTGATGGAGTCGCCGGACAGACCAAAGCGCCAGACTTGCCAGACACAGACCGATGACGCCCACAATGAATTCTAGGCTATCCATCTGACCCGTTCGTCTCTTTTGCTCAGAGCCGGTTCCCCTTCATTCACGATTCAAACCTCGTTGATCAGTTTGTGGTCTAACCGCCCTATAGGGTTTTATGCCCAACAGGACAAATGTCTCCCAACTACTTTTGGCGTAAGACATTCTCGCTGTTGTTGGATGATGTAAAAAACAGAAAACCACGGTAGGAGAAAAACAATCAGTGGAATATTGATAACTGGTCGGGGCGAGAGGATTTGAACCTCCGACCCCCGCGTCCCGAACGCGGTGCGCTACCGGTCTGCGCTACGCCCCGATCATTGCGAATCTACTGATCAAGAAGGAAAAGGCTCATACGGTAACCCATGAGCATCGGCAACGGCTTGGCATGTCACGCGACCACGGAACACGTTCAACCCATTTCGTAAGCCAGGATGGTTGCGCAGGGAACCTTCCAACCCCTCTTCGACAAGCTGGACTATAAAAGGTAGCGTGACGTTGGTCAAGGCTAAAGTCGATGTATAGGGCACAATTCCAGGAATATTTGCCACGGCATAATGCAAGACCCCATCAACGACATAGATAGGATCGCTATGCGTGGTCGGGCGGGTCGTTTCCGCACACCCACCCTGATCAACCGAAACATCGACCAGAACCGATCCCGGCTTCATGTCAGATACCATGGATCTCGTGATTACCCGTGGGGTTCGTGCCGCAGGAAGATACACGGCTCCAATCACCAGATCTGCGCGAGAGAGAAAGTGGTGAATCATAGACTGCGTCGATGCCACGGTAACGAGGCGTCCGGGAT